>JBEVGQ010000250.1:0-9178 GCA_040511655.1 Aeromicrobium sp.
CCGCATAGGGCCGACTCGTCCAGTCGAGCTCCCACCAGTAGCTGTCGTTGGCACGGAAGAACGTGCCGGGGTAGACGCGCGAGATGCTCATCTCGACCTCGCGTCGGTCGACTCCGGGCTGGTCGACGGGGAGGTCGCTCAGACGCGTACCGGTGAGCCGTGGTGAGATCGCGCGCAGCGCGGGGCGGCTGGACGAGACGGCGGCCCACTGCGTGCGTCGGCCGCGCTGGTGCCGCGCGCACCCCGGACGGGCGGACGTTCCCACATCGTGACCACAGCCGCGGAAGAGGCCATCACCGACGGCGACGACCCGACCGATTCTGCCTCTTGTTCCAGTGAAAAGACTGGTGGGCCCCGTGGGACTCGAACCCACAACCCGCGGATTAAAAGTCCGCTGCTCTGCCAATTGAGCTAGAGGCCCAGGACGTGAGGAGAGTGATTCGGAGAACCTCCATCGCGCCCACCAGCGAGTATCGCAGAGCCGTCCGGCGGCCGCGGTGCTGCCTTGGGTGAGCGCACGTGTCGCCAACGATCTGGCCGGGCGGGATCGTCGTCCTCGTGCGACGGTGGATGAGTCCCTCAGATCCACCACCAGGAGCGTCATGCCCGTCGCCGTGAACGACTACAACCACCTTCGTCTCACCGTCCGCGACATCGAGGTCTCGCGGGCCTTCTACGACTCCGTCTTCGGCTTCGACGTGGCGTTCGAGCTGCCGCCGAACCCCGACGAGGCGACCAAAGAGGCCCTCGCCTTCCTGTTCGGCGGGGTGATCTACAGCTTCGGTGGCGGACTGCTGGGCCTGCGTCCGGTCGCGCCTGGGGACGACCACTTCGATGAGGACCGCGCGGGTCTGGACCATGTCAGCTTCTCGGTCGCCGACGTCGCGGGCCTGGAGCACGCCGTGAAGGTTCTCGACGAGCTCGGCATCGCCCACGAGGGCATCAAGGACCTCGGCGAGGCCGGCTCGGCGATCCTGGAGTTCCGCGATCCCGACAACATCGCCCTCGAGCTCAGCGCCCCCACCAGCCAGGCTTGAGTCAGGCCTCGACGCGGCGTCGCGGCCACGGCAGCGCCAGCATCAGCACGCTGTTCGGGACGTCGTCGACTCCGACGAAGCCGCCGATCGACTCGGCCTGGTCGGCGGCCGACGCGAGCTCTGGGCCGGCCTCCGCGTGCAGGATGCCGGTGGCGAGGGTGCGTTCGCCCTCGTCCGCCACGCGGATGCTCGCATGGGTACTGAACCGCGCCGCATCGACCGTGATCGTGCCCGTGCCGTGCTTGAGCGCGCGGTCGACCAGCACGTCGAGCACCTTGTCGACCGAGGCGCGGTAGAGCGGCAGCGAGATGGCGTCCGAACCACCGGCGACGATCGCCCGGCCGAGCGCGTTCGCCCGATCGGACCACCGTGCGGCGACCTCGTCGACGACATCGCCGAGATCGGTCTGCGTGACGTTGCCGAGGTGGCTGCGGGGCCCCTGCTCGAGCAGCGAGCTGATGACGCCGCTCAGGCGGTCGACCTCGGTCAGGCTGTGCTCCAGCTCGGCGACGACGTCGGGCGGCGTCTGCGGCCACAGCGTCATGTCCTCGAGCGACAGGCGCAACGCGGTGATGGGTGTGCGCAGCTCGTGCGAGGCGACGACAGCCAGCTCGCGCTCTCGGTCGACGAGGCCGCCGAGCTGACCGGCCGCACGGCGCAGGGCGTTGCCGAGCTCCTCGGCCTCCTTGATGGAGGAGTGGTGCACGTCGATGTCGAAGTGACCGTCGCCGATGCGCTTGGCGTTCTCGGCGAGTCGGCGGAACGGGTGCGCGAGCCGGCGGGCCAGCAGCGATCCGATGACGGCTGCGACCACGGCCAGCGCGAGCGCCAGCAGCACCAGTGGCAGCAGGGCTCCGGAGACCCGGTCGGACTGCACCGCCCCGTCTTCGGAGACCGTCACCCGTCCGCCGCCCGGCACAGGCCTGCTGGCGTGGAGGGCGCCGTCGTCGTCGGTCGTGACCCCCTTGGCGCCGCCCGAGACGCGGCGACCCTCACCATCGACGTAGCTGACGCGTCGATCACTGCCCGCCAGGGACGCCAGGAAGTCGGCCGTGACCGGCTCCGGCCCCTGCTCGCGAGCGGTGATCGCGACGGCCGAGGCCTCGGCGGACTGCGCGACGCTGTCCCGCTGCTGCTCGCGGACGAGGTCGGCCGTCGAGTAGGCGCGTGCGACGCCGAAGATCACCAGTATGCCGACCGTCATCGACACCAAGGTCACGACCAGGCGCTCACGCATCCGCGGGGTCGCTGTCCAACCTGAACCCGACACCTCGGACTGTCACGACCCGCGCGGTGGTGCCGCTGTCTTCGAGCTTCTGGCGCAGGCGGCCGATCGTGGTGTCGAGCGTCTTGGTCGAGCCGAACCAGTTCTCGTCCCACACCTCGTCCATGACGCGCTCGCGCGTGAAGACCGAGCCGGGGCTGGAGTGCAGCAGCGCGAGGACGTCGAACTCCTTGGCCGTCAGGACGAGCTCGTCGGCGCCCACCCAGACGCGCCGCGCCTCGGTATCGACCGCGAACCCGTCACCGCCGGCGGGTGCCGCTGCAGGAGCCGGGGTCGCCGGAGCCGAGGAGGCGTCCGCCGCCGGCGCACTGCGACGCAGCAGGGCGCGCGTGCGAGCCAAGAGCTCGGCGAGGCCGAAGGGCTTGGCGAGGTAGTCGTCGGCGCCGACGTCGAGACCCACGACCCGGTCGAGCTCGCCGCCGCGGGCGGTGAGGATCAGCACGCCCCCGGCGTAGCCGTTGGCGCGGATGCGCCGGCATACCTCGAGACCGTCGACGTCGGGCAGCCCGAGGTCGAGCAGCACCAGGTCGACTCCGCCGGTCTGGACGCGCTCGATGGCAGGCAGCCCGGCGGCGATGCGTTCGACGACGTAGTCCTCACGTTCCAACGTGCGGATGAGGGGTGCGGCGATCTGGTCGTCGTCCTCGACCAGGAGCACGAGGTGGGGCATCTCACGAAGCATACGGTGATCCGGCTCTGGCGTCCGCCGGGCGATCACGATGGTCGGCGGCCAGCAGACCCACGACGACCGACGAGAGCGCCAACGTCAGGATCGCGGAGATCCCGATGGGGTGATGCGGCTGACCGGGCACGCCGGCCACGGCCGTCAGCACGACGCTCGCGGCGCACAGCAGCGACAAGGCCATCGCGCTCACCCGCGCCTCGAGGCACTGGTCGCGGTGCAGCTTGACGGTCGTGGCGCCGAGGAGCACGAGCACCGTCAGCAGCAGGACGTCGATGTACGAGCGGTGGTGGGCGAAGAGCAGCCGGGTGAGCAGTGTCGCCGAGAGCAGTGTCATGGCGATCGTGGCGAGCCTCGGTGGGCGGGTGCGGTGATCTGCCATCAGAAGTCCACGTCGTCGGGGCCGGACTCGGCGACGGGCGCTGTGCTGACGGGGTTGCCACCGAGGTCGACGATCGTCGAGGCCGGCTGCCAGACCATCTTGGCCGACGTGAAGGACTGCAGGCCGCTGGCCGACAGCACCTTCATGGTGACGACCGTGCGGGGGACCCCTTCGACGGTGACGGTGGCGGCCGAGATCGACACGTCGCTGTACGCGTCGGAGAAGAACGTGAAGCTGGTGCCGAGGTCGACGGTGCCGAGGCGGACGCCGCTCGGCGCGCTGACGTCGAGCATGTCCGACCCGAACCAGACGGCGCGTACCCGCATCGTGCCGGACGTCGCCGCACCGGACCAACCGCTGTAGATCGAGCTGAGGTCCATCTGCTTGCTGAACGTGTAGACCACCGTGTCGCCGGCGTCGATCTTGCCTGCGACGCCACCATTGGTCGTCTGGATGTCGACGCCCTTGCCGGGGGTCTTGTCGACGATGCGGTTGGTGACGACGGTCGACGTGGCGGTGGTTCCGTCGGTGTTGGTCAGCACGGCGCGCAGGTCGTAGGTGCCCTCAGCCAGCTGCGAGGTGTCGACCGAGCAGGTGTACGGCGACGCGGTGTCGGTGCAGATGTCGGTCCAGGTGTTCGCGCCGGCGACCGAGCGCTGGAACTTGACCGAGGTGATCGTGTCGGTGGACGTCGCGGTGGCCGTCAGCGCGGTGCCGTTGCGCAGGTAGGTGCTCGGGGCCGTCAGCGTCACCGACGAGACCGTGTTCTGCACGGTGCGGTTGGTGACGGTCGCCGACGTCGAGGTGTTGCCGGCCTTGTCGGTGGCGACGGCGCGGAAGCTGTAGGCGCCGTTGGCGAGCGTGGTGGTGTCGATCGAGCAGGAGTACGGAGTGGCCGTGACGGTGCACAGGTCGCTCCAGGCGCCGCCGGTCGACGACTGGATGACGACGGACGCGACGCCCGAGTGCGCGTCGCTGGCCGTGGCCGTGAACGTCTTGGTGCCCTTGAGCGACGTGCCCGGGTCGGTCATCGTCACGGTCGGGGCGAGGTTGTCGACGACGACCTTGCTGACGACGGCGGAGGTGTAGGTCGTGCTGCCGGCGACGGCGACCGAGCGCAGGTCGTAGGTGCCGTTGGCGAGGGTCGCGGTGTTGACCGAGCAGGTGAACGGCGAGGCGGCCGCGGTGCACAGCGTCGTCCAGCTCGTGGTGCCCGTCGGCGCGTACTCGACGCGGACCGTCGGGGTGAGGCCGTTGGCGCCGGTCACGGTGGTCGTGGTGGTGGCCGATCCGCGCAGGATGTTGCCGGGGCGTGCCAGCACGACCGTGACGTTGTTGGCGACCGTGGCCCGCACGACGGTGGAGGTCGTGGAGTTGGCAGCCCGGTCGACCGCGATGGCGCGCAGGTCGTAGGCGCCGTCGGCGAGCTGCGTGGTGTCCCAGTCGCAGGTGAAGGGCGACGTGGAGGTGATGCACAGGCTCGTCCAGTCCGAGCTGCCGGCCGCTGCGCGCTGGATGTTAACGGCGGCGATGCCGGAGTCGGCGTCTGCCGCGGCGGCGGTGATCGTGACGCTGCCCTTGAGCGGCGAGGAAGGGGCCGTGACGGTGACGGTGGGGGCGGTCCAGTCGGCGGCCGAGCTGACGCTGCCGGTCGAGCCCGTCCGCGAGACGAAGGACGCGGAGGACGATCCGGTGAGGGCGACGGCGGCAACGACGAGCAGCAGGGCCACGACGGCCGACAGCAGACGGCGGTTCGTGAGGAGTGCCGCCTTGCGGTGGCGGTGGGTCGTCGAGCTCATGTAGCAACCGTATGAAAAGTCGCTCCACGCGATCTCCACGCGAGTTCCCGATCTGTTCCACAACTCGTAGACGTCCGGGTGGGGGCGTCCGCACCTGCTCCGGGAATGCAGAAGGTGCCGCCGACCCGGGGGAGGTCGACGGCACCTTCTGCGCCGGTCCCGAAGGGCCGACAGGCTCGGCTGTTGCCTACTGGTTGCTGGTGCTGCCGTCGGCCTGGACCGAGTCCCACTGGAAGGCGGCCGTGGCGCTCTTGCCCTGGTCGGCGCCCGTGGTGGCCGCGTCCAGCTTGACGCTGAAGACGTAGTCGTTGGAGACGCCCGGCGCGACGACGCCGAGGTCGTTCTTGGTGCCGTCCACGAGGCCGCCGAAGGTGCCGGTGTAGATGACCTTGCTGGTCGTCGTGTTCGTGATCGTCAGCGAGAGGTTGGAGCCGGTGAAGGTGTTGGTCGAGGCGGTCTCGGTCAGCGAGAAGGTGGCGGGCAGGCTGCCGGTGTTCTTGATGGTGAGGCCGCCGTTGACCACGTCGCCGGGCTTGATGTTGGTCAGGTTGAAGACCGCGGCGTTGGCCTTGGAGTTGGTCTGGCTCAGGGTGCCGGAGGTGACAGAGCTGATCGTGTTGGCGCTGGTCGAGGTGAAGGTGGCTCCCGAGCCGACCGCGATGGCGCCGGCGGCGACGAGGGTGGCGAGGGGGAGGAGGATCTTCGTGGTCTTCATGGCACGTCCTTGGGAGGTGAGGGGTTCGTGTGAGGCGGGGGAGAAGATGTGGGCCGGGAGCTTGCGGCTCCTCGTCGGCTTGTGACACCAACGTTATGGAGGCGAGATCCACGCGATCTCCCCATGATCTCCCCGTGAGCTACACGCTTTGGTGCCGATTCGCGGTGCGGTGCGGTGCGCGGCGGGGACGGGGCTCAGGCGGTGGTGAGCACGGCCTGGCGCTTCTCGCGGCGCTCGACCCGCATCCCGCGCACGCCGCGGGTCAGCTCCACGAGGCTCCCGAGGGCGATGAGCGCGGCGGGGACGCCGATGGCGATCATGCGCACCTCGCGGTCGGCCAGGCCCACGAAGACCCATCCGACGTACGGCACGGTGGTGCGGACGACCGGCTGCGTGTTGTCGGTCAGGCTGAACTTCCACGGATCAGGGTCAGGGTTGGCGTCGCCCTTGGTCTGCAGCTGGCGGACGCCGTTCGGCAGGACCTTGTCGGCGATGATGCGGTGGGTGACCAGGTGGTTCGTGCCGCTGTCCGCGGGCGGCAGGTACGTGATGACGTCGCCGATCTTGACGTCCTCGACCGGCACGCGCTGCTCGAAGGCGATGGAGCCCTTCTCGAACGTCCCCGACATCGATCCGCCGGTGATGACGTAGCGCTCGTAGCCGAAGAGGCTGGGGGCGAGGTAGCCGATGCCGGCGACCGTCGCGACGATCATGACGATGTTGACCAGCCACGAGCCGGCGCGAGCGGCGGCGGTGCGGCGGGGACGAGGGGTACGGCTCATGATGTCGTCCTTTCGAGACCGGTCATCGAGCCGGGGTGCCGGGTGGCACCCCGGAGGGGCTTACTGGTTGCTGGTGGCGGCGTCGGCCTGGACCGAGTCCCACTGGAAGGCGGCCGAGGCGGTCTTGCCCTGGTCGGTGTTCGGCGTCGTGGTGGCCAGCTTGGCGCTGAACGTGTAGACGTTCGAGACGCCGGGCTCGACGAGGCCGAGCGGGGTCTTGGTGCCGTCGACCAGGTCGCCGAACGTTCCCGACCAGACCTTGACGCCGGTCGTGGTGTTGGTGATGTCGAGGGTGAGGTTCGCGGCGGCGAAGCCGTTGGCCGAGGAGGTCTCCGTCAGCGAGAAGTTGGCGGGCAGGGTGCCCGTGTTCTTGATGGTGAGGCTGCCGTTGACGACATCGCCGGGCTTGGCGTTGGTCAGGGTGAAGACGGCGGCGTTGGCCTTGGAGTTGGTGTGGCTGAGGCTCCCAGCGGTGACAGAGCTGATCGTGTTGGCGCTGGTCGAGGTGAAGGTGGCTCCCGAGCCGACCGCGATGGCGCCGGCGGCGACGAGGGTGGCGAGGGGGAGGAGGATCTTCTTGGTCTTCATGGTGGTGCCCTTCGGGTGGTGGACCCTGAGGGCCCGAGGTGGGGGATGTTCGTTCGTTGGCTTGTGACACCAACGTTATGGAGTCGCGATCCACACGATCTCCACACGAATTCCCCACGCTCTCCACACTTCGGCACCACCTGCCGAAGGGAGATCGGGTCTTACAGCGGCAGGTCGAACCAGACGCTCGTGCCGCCCGCGGCGGCGTCGTCCATGCCGATCGAGCCGCCGTGGGCCTCGACGATCCGGCGGGCCGTCGCCAGTCCGATGCCGTGCCCGACGCGGTCGTGGTCGTCGCGCGCGAAGAGGTCGAACATCGACTCGCGTCGGTCCTCGGGCACGCCGATGCCGTTGTCATCCACGCGGATGCGCCAGTGGCGGTCGCGGTGCTCGGCCGAGACGGTCACCTGGGGGCGCTCGTTCGGGCGGGCGAACTTGATGGCATTGGTCATGAGGTTGAGCAGCACGGAGTAGATCAGGTCGGAATCGCCCATGACGCGGGGCAGCTCGCCGACCACGATCTGCGCGTCGCTGCGCTGCGAGAGCGGGGCGACGTCCTTCAGGACGAGGTCGAGCACGTGCCCGAGGTCGACCTCCGTGCTGCGCAGTCGTCCACCCTGCTGCGCGAACGACAGCATCTGCTGGATCATCGCGTCCATGCGGTGACCGGCCTGCTCGACCGCCTCGACCATCTGGGCCACCTCGGCGTCGTTCTCGACGACCGGCTCGGTCGACAGCAGCTCGGCGTTGACCAGGATGGCGGTGAGCGGCGTGCGCAGGTCGTGGCTGACTTGCCCGGCGAACTGCGTCAGGTGCTCGTTCGAGCGGCGGAGGTCCTCCTGCGCGCGGGTCAGCTCCTCGAGGGAATCCTCGAGGGCCTGGCTGCGGAAGCGCAGCTCGAGCAGGTCCATGACCTGCGCCGCCATCACGCCCAGCGCCCGTCGCTGGACGGGGCTCAGCTCGCGCGGGATGAGGTCGAAGACGCACAGGCGTCCGATGGACACCCCGTCGGGCGTGACGATCGGGGCCGAGCCGTAGAACCGCACCGCGCCGATCTCGCCGGTGACGAAGGGATTGTCCTTGAAGCGGTCGTCGACGCTGGCGTCGGCGACCACGATGGAGTCGGGCACGTCCATCACGGCGGCGCACATCGAGTCGTCGCGTGCGCAGATCGAGGGCTCGAAGCCCGACGCCACGATCTGGTGCTGCGTGGTGCTGCTGATCATGTTGATGACCGCGTGTGGCACGTCGCAGATCTGGGCGATCAGGTCGACGAGCGACTGCAGGTCACGGCCAGCGGTCCGGTCGAGGACGCGGTAGCGCGCGAGCTCGTGGTCGACGCTCGTCGGGTCGACGAGTTCCAGCGACATGCGATCCTCCGCTCTGGGACGTAGGTCCCAGTCTCTCACGTGTTGCGGGCCGTGGGCACCTGAATCAGTACCCGCCGAAGCTGTCGATGCGGATGTCGTCGTGATCGACACCCATCGCGTCGAGCAGTGCCTCGGTCGACTCGATCATGCCCTCGGCGCCCGCGATGTAGTAGTGGTGGGCGGTGTCGGGGATGACGTCGCGCAGCAGCCGCTCGCGGTCCTTGCGCTTGACGCCTTGGGTGATGAGGTACTCGACCTGTGCCTCGGGCAGCTCGACGCGCCACGCGTCGAGCTCGTCCTTGAACAAGAAGTCGTCGGTCGCGTTGAGGTACACCAGCACCACCGACCCCGACCGGCGGGCGTCGAGCATCTCCTTGAGCATGCTGCGGAACGGCGCCACACCGACGCCGCCCGCGATCAGGACGCTGTCGCGATGCTCGTCGAGCTGGAACTCGTAGTCGTTGCCGAAGGCCGTGATCCGCATCGTCTCGCCCGGCACGGCAGCGGCCAGCGCCCTCTTGATCTCGCTCTGGCCCTC
>JBEVGQ010000251.1:0-5646 GCA_040511655.1 Aeromicrobium sp.
CAGACGCGCCGCTGGCGTGTCTGCAGAAACGTCAGGCCCAGCGGGGTGGCAGGGTGGCGGCATGACTGCTGGAGTGGACGTCCCCGACCGTCGTGGCCGCACCGGCCTGCACCTGACGGGGCTCGGACTCGACCGCAACCCCGATGTCGTGGTCAAGAACGTCGAGCTGCTCGCCAGCGACTGGTACGTCGTGCGGGCGACCACCCTCGACATCCGCGGATCCGACGGCACGTGGCGCACCGAGCGCCGCGAGACCTACGACCGGGGCAACGGCGCGACGATCCTGCTGCACGACGTGTCGCGGCGCACGGTGCTGCTGACTCGCCAGTTCCGCTACCCGGTCTACGTCAACGGGCACCCCGACGGCATGCTGCTCGAGACGCCTGCGGGCCTGCTCGACGAGGACGATCCCGAGACCGCGATCCGGCGTGAGGCCGCCGAGGAGACCGGCGTGGCCGTCGGCGACGTCGAGCACGTCTTCGACGTGTTCATGAGCCCCGGGTCGGTGACCGAGAAGATCCACTTCTACGCCGCGCCCTACCGTCGCGACGACGTCGACGGCACGCACCACGGCGTCGAGGCCGAGGGCGAGGACATCGAGCTGGTCGAGCTGACGGTCGACGACGCGCTCGCCGGCATCGGCACGACGGTGGTCGACGCCAAGACCATCATGCTGCTGCAGTGGGCCGTCCTGTCGGGCCCGTTCGCCGCCTAGGCAGGGGCGTCCGCGACCGCTGGTCGGTGCGGGATGAACATGACCAGCACGGCGGCGAGCACGGCGGCGCCGCCGCACAGGGCGAAGATCAGCTGGTACGCGTCGAGCGAGGGCACCGCGAAGGTGCCGACGATGACGGTCGACCCCGCCAGGATGCTGCCGCCGATCGCGCTGGCCAGCGAGCTGCCGAGGCTGCGGAACAGGGAGTTGAGGCCGTTGGCCGCGCCCGTCTCGTCGGCCGGCGTGTGGGCGTTGATGAGCGAGGGCATCGCGGCGTAGCCGATGCCGGTACCGATGCCGATGACCGTCGAGCCCACGACGACCTGCCACAGCGCCTCGTGGACGAAGATGCGTGCCAGGAATCCGGCGGCCACGACGAGCGCGCCGAGGGCGAGGGTCTGCGACGCCCCACGGGTCGCGATGAGCTTGGCCGCGACGGGCGCGAACAGCAGCATCATCAGGCCGCTGGGCAGCATCGCGAGGCCGCCCACGAGCAGGCTGGAGCCGAAGCCGTAGCCGCTCGACTCGGGTGCCTCGATGTAGGAGGCGGTGCCGATGAACGAGGCGAACAACGCGAAGCCGAACAGGATCGACGCCGCGTTGGTCAAGACGATCGGCGGACGACGCAGGGCCTTGAGGTCGACGAGCGGGTCCTCGATGCGCAGCTGCGTCCACCCGAAGATCGCGATCAGCACGACGGAGGCGGCCAGCAGCACCCAGATGCGCGGGTCGTCCCAGCCCCAGGTCGAGCTCTGGGCGAGCGGGAGCAGCAGGCACACGAGCCCGGCGGCGAGCAGCACCGAGCCGACGACGTCGACGCGTCCCCCGCTGCGGCCCGGCGCCTCGGGGACGATCAGCAGGATGCCGACGAAGGCCACCACGCCGGCCAGGCCCGTGATCCAGAACAGCACGTGGAAGTCGGCGTGCTCGGCGACGAACCCGGCCAGCGGCAGACCCAGCGAGCCGCCCACGCCGAGCATCGCGCTGATCAGGGCGATGCTCGAGCCGACGCGCTCGCGCGGCATGACGGTCGCCAGCAGGCTGATGCCGAGGGGGATGGCCGCGGCTGATGCTCCCTGGATCGCGCGTCCCGCGATGAGCAGCCCGATGTGGTCGGTGAACGAGGTGATGAGCGAGCCGGCGACGAGCGCGGCGATCGCCACGAGCAGCATGCGGCGCTTGCCGAACATGTCGCCGAGGCGGCCGAGGATCGGCACCGACACCGCTGCCACCAGCAGGGTCGAGGTCAGCAGCCAGCTGACGTTGCTGGCCGAGGTGTCGAGGTCGGCCGGCAGGATCGACAGCACCGGGATCAGCACCGACTGGGCGAGGGCCACCACCAGGGCGCCGAGCCCCACGACGAGCAGCTCGAGCGTCGCGCGTCGCGGGGAGGTGTGCTCGGCCACGGCGGTGGCGGAGGCTTCGTGGTCGGTCATGTCGACTCTTCCGGAGGGGGACGTTGGTAGGGCCGAGCAACCATATCCGTCCGTGACACTAAGTGCCAACTTCGCCTCTCAGTGTCACCGGGGGTAGGGTGGCGCCGTGAGCCCGGACATGAGCCTGCGCGACCACGCACGCGAGGCGATCCGTGACGAGGTCGCGAAGCACGCCTGGACGTTGTTCGCCGCGCACGGCTACGAGGCGACGACGGTCGACCAGATCGCCGACGCCGCGGGCATGTCGCGGCGCACGTTCTTCCGCTACTTCGCAGGCAAGGACGAGCTCGTCCTGGAGCGTCTCGTCGAGTCGGGCAACCTGATCGCGACAGCCCTCGGGCAGCGCCCGGCCGACGAGGCCGCGTGGCCGGCCCTGCGTGCCGCGTTCTCGGTGACGCTCGCTCTGCAGGAGCAGCACCACGAGAAGTCGCGCCCCCTGCAGCTCATGCTGCGCGCCGAGCCGGCCCTGCGGGCCACCGCAGAGACCCGCCGACGCCTGTGGGTCGAGCGCCTGGCACCGCTCACCGCCGCGCGCCTCCCGTCGACGGGTGCCGGTGACCGGCCCGACACGCGCGCCGTCGCCGTGGCCGCCAGCGCCGTCGCGTGTCTCGAAGCCGCCCAGATCGCCTGGGCCGAGAACCCCGGGACGTCCCTGGGCGAGCTGCTCGACGACGCGATGGGGGCCGTGGCACCGCTGGCCTGACCGCTCAGGTCAGGCCAGGCGCGAGGTAGGTGTCGGCTCCGACCGCCCGCGCAGGACGGGCGATCCGTCGGGCGTCCAGTGGCGTCGCTCGTCCTCGTCGGCGGCGGTCACGGTGGCAGTGGCCACCAGCACCCGTCCGTCGACGTCCTTGGCGAGCTCGGTCAGGCGTGCCGCGGCGTTGACCGCGTCGCCGATGACGGTGTACTCGAAGCGCGAGCGGTGCCCGACGTTGCCGGCCACGGCCTGGCCCGTCGACACGCCGATGCCGGCGCCGATCTCGGGCACCTCGTCGGCCAGACGCTCGGCGATGCGCCGCGCCGTGGCGAGCGCGGCGCCCGCGTGGTCGTCGAGGTCGGTGGGTGCGCCGAAGATCGCGAGCACGGCATCGCCCATGAACTTGTTGACCAACCCGCCGTGGTCGTCGACCTCCTCGACGATGACGGCGAAGAACCGGTTGAGCATCGCGACGACCTCGGCCGGGGAGCGGGTCGCGGCGTACGTCGTCGAGCCGATCAGGTCGATCATCAGCACCGACACGGTGCGGGTCTCGCCGCCCAGCTCGACGTTGCCGTCGGTCGCCGCCTGGGCCACCGCGCGCCCGACGTGACGGCCGAAGAGGTCGCGGATCTGCTCGCGCTCGCGCAGGCCCTGCACCATCTCGTTGAAGCCCGACTGCAGCAGGCCCAGCTCGGTGCCGTCGTCGACGCGCACCTCGACGTCGAGGTCTCCCTCCTTGACGCGCTCGAGCGCTTCTTGCACGGCGACGATCGGCGAGACCACCGCGCGAGCGTTGAGCACCGTCACGAGCGCGCCGAACAGCAGCACGACGGCGGCCAGACCCAGCGCCGTCGACGCCAGCCGGACGATGCTGGTGTCGTCGCGCGAGATCGCCGCGATGGAGGCCACCACCAGGCCGAGCACCGGCGCCGCGGTGCCGAGCCCCCAGAACAGCAGCATGCGCCGCTGCACGCCGGCGCCCATCTCGTCGACCGACGCCCGCCCCTGGAGGGCCCGAGCCGCGATGGGCCGCAGCGCGAACTCGGTGAACAGGTACGCGATCGCGCACACGACCAGGCCCGCGATGCCGACGGCGAACACCGCACCCAGCACGGCCTCGGGCTGGAAGATGATCGCGAGGATCGTGAACGTCGCGATCCCGCCCATCCACAGACCCAGCTGGATCAGTGTCATCCGCCACGGCAGGCGCAGCGCGGTGCGACGCTCGTCGACCGTGGGCTCCTGGTCCTCGATCGACCAGCGCAGCGCGTGCAGCGCGCTGACCGTCACGGCCGTCGCGCCGATGAGCACCGCGACGCCCACGTACACCGGCACCGCGACGGCCAGCGCCGTCAGGTAGCCGGAGTTGGGCCCGCCGCCTGGGGTGACGAGGAAGGTGATGCCCACGACGATGATCGCGCCGATGACGTTGGTGCCGACGAGCAGGACCGTGAGCAGCACCTGGATGCGGACGCGCAGACGTCCGCTCGGCTGGTCGGGCGGGCCGAGCAGCCAGTCGCTGCCCGTCCGGTGCGCTGTCGCCACGATGTCCCCGTCCCTCGTCGTGGAAGGCCTCGTCGTCGAGGGCCCACGTCCCGCGGAGCCAATATAGTGACGGCAGCCGCTACCGTGTGACCAACGACACCTCATGGCGCGGTGTCACGGCTGCACTCCCACGCAGAGCCCTCCCACCGAAGGAACGTTGTCATGGCACCGAAGCAGAAGGCTGATCCGGACGTCGTCAAGGCGCTGAGCGAGCACACGACCTTCAACACGTCGCTGATCAAGCGCCTCGCGACGGTCGGCAACGCCGTCAACATCCCCCAGGGCTGGTCGGTCATCATGGAGACCACGCCGGCCGACTCGGCCTACATCGTGCTCGACGGCACGGTCGAGATCCGCAAGGGCGGCCAGACCATCGCCGAGCTCGGTCCCGGCGACGTCTTCGGCGAGATCGCCTTGGTCAACCACAGCCTGCGCAACGCCTCGGCCGTCGCGGCATCCCAGATCCGCGTGCTGCGGCTCGGCGAGGACGCCATCGCGTCGCTGCTCGAGCACGACACGGCGTTCGCCGACACCCTGCGCTCCAACGCCGAGAGCCGCATCCAGACGACCTGATCGGTGCCGGCACCCCAGCGCCGGGATTTGTTGTCCGCGGCACACAAATGGTGGGGTCGCGAGGCCTCCGCCGACGGTGGTTACCCTTCGGTGAAATGCGCTGCACGCAGGCGCGTTCATGACACGAGAGGCGAGCACGCGATGGCAGACGTTGAGGCAGCACTGGATCAGGCCGGACTCACCAACCCCCACGTGCGCGAGTACGTGCGCTACTGGGCAGACCTGACGGGCGCCGAGCGGGTCGAGGTCGTCAGCGCGTCCGACGACGCCCGCCTGGCCGAGGAGGCACTGGCCGCGGGCGAGCTCCAGCCCGCGGGCGAGGGGCTCTACTACTCGCGCAGCTACCACAAGGACACCGCCCGCTCCGAGGAGCGGACGATCGTCGCGACGAGCAACCCGAGCGATGCGGGCGTCTACAACAACTGGCGTCCGTCGTCGGAGATGAAGCCGCTGCTCGAGGGCAAGATGCGCGGCGCCTCGGCCGGCAAGACGATGTACGTCGTCCCGTACCTGATGGCACCTCCCGGCTCCCCGCTCGAGGCGTACGCGGCCGGCGTCGAGCTGACCGACTCGCGCACCGTGGTCATGCACATGATCCGCATGGCCCGGGTCGGCATCGACTACATCAACGAGCTCGCCGACCCCAACAGCTTCGTGCGCGCCGTCCACGTGACCGG
>JBEVGQ010000252.1:0-6276 GCA_040511655.1 Aeromicrobium sp.
GCCCGCATCCGCCTCGAGCCGCAGAACGGCTGGGCGGTCAACGACCCGGACGAGCTCGCCACGGTCCTGCGCACCCTCGAGGGGATCCAGGAGTCCTTCAGCTCCGGTGGCAAGCAGATCTCCCTGGCCGACCTGATCGTCCTCGCCGGCAGCGCCGGGGTGGAGCAGGCAGCCAGGAGCGCCGGCCACGAGGTCGAGGTGCCCTTCACCCCGGGCCGCACCGACGCCTCGCAGGAGCAGACCGACATCGAGTCGTTCTCCGCGCTCGAGCCGACCGTCGACGGTTTCCGCAACTACCTGGGCAAGGGCCAGCGGTTGCCGGGGGAGTACCTCCTGCTCGACCGGGCGAACCTGCTGACCCTGAGTGCTCCGGAGATGACCGTGCTCGTCGGAGGTCTCCGCGTGCTGGGTGCGAACGCCAACGGCTCCACGCACGGCGTGCTCACCTCGAACGTCGGGACGTTGACCAACGACTTCTTCGTGAACCTGCTCGAGCTGGGCACCACGTGGAAGGCGACCGACGACTCCCAGGAGACGTTCGAGGCCCGCAACGCCGCGGGTGAGGTCACCTGGACCGGCACCCGGACCGACCTCGTCTTCGGCTCGAACTCCGAGCTCCGCGCCCTCGCCGAGGTCTACGCCAGCGACGACGCGCAGGCGAAGTTCGTGACGGACTTCGTGGCGGCGTGGGTCAAGGTGATGAACCTCGACCGCTACGACCTGGGCTGACCGGGTCAGCTCGGCAACGGCTCCAGCACTGCGGGGTCGTCGGACGGCATCCAGATCGGTGCCCGTCCGGCGGCTCCGGGTTGGAGCCAGCGGTGTCGAGCCGACGTCTCCATCGCCGTCCTGACGAAGGCGGTGGCCGACTCCGAGGCGTTGTCCTCGCGCCACGCGACCCACCACGGGTAGACGGGTTGCAGCTCCGCCGGACGGTGCACGGGTACGCCGGCCTCGGCGTACCGCTGGGCGTAGCTCTCGTACTCGAGGGTGAAGGCGGACCCGTGTGCCCGCCTGACGGCCGCGAGGCAGTGGCCGAAGGTGCCTGGGTTGCCCAGCCAGCGCAGGGCCACGCGCGTCTGCCGCTCGAAGGCGGCGAGGTACTCACCGTGCACGTTGAACAGGGGCGAGCGTGTGGCGTCGGCGAACACCTCGACCGGTCGCTCGTGGAGGGAGGCCGATTCGCGCTCCCGATCCCCGGGCCGACCGATGAGGAGTAGTGGCTCCAGCCGGATCAGCCGTCGTCGCCAGCCGTGCGGACGCTCGGCCAGCATCTGCGGTGTGACCCGGAGGATGGCCACGTCGAGCTGTTCGGACAGCAACGCGTCGATCTGGCGGGCGCTGTCCATGGAGCTCTCGACCAGCTGCACACCCTCGAACTCGGCGGAGAAGGCGTCGGCCACCAGGCGGCTGGTCTCGAGCTCGAAGATGTGGGCGATGCGCACCGCGTTGGTGTCGGGGACGTGCCGCATGCGCTCGGTCAGGACGAGCAGCTGTCGAGCGTCCTCGAGGAAGAGCTCCCCTCGCGGAGTGAGCGTCACGTGTCGGCTGTCGCGCACGAGGAGCTGGGTGCCGACGTCGTTCTCCAGCTTGCGGATCTGCTTGGAGAGCGCAGGCTGGCTGATGTAGAGCTTGGCCGCTGCGCGCCCGAAGTGGAGCTCGTCCGCGACGGCCACGAAGTACCTCACCAGCCGTGTGTCCAGGTCCATCCCGTGCCCTCTCGCCGCCTCACGGTATCGGGGCGCCGGGGCCGGGGACCAGTGCGCGGTTATCGATCGCGACCGAACGGGTCTTGGACGCAGGGAGGGCGCAAGGTGTTGCGTCGTACGTGACGGCGCACTCGGGTGGCGATGGCACGGACGAAGGAGAACGTCATGACGGCATCTGCAACCCCGGTGGTCTTCATCCACGGCCTGTGGCTGCACGCCACGAGCTGGGGACCCTGGTGCGAGAGGTTCCGCGACGCTGGGTACGCACCCATCGCCCCCGGCTGGCCGAACGAACCAGCGACGGTGGCCGAGGCGCGTGAGCAACCCGACCTGGTGGCGAACACGTCCATCGACGAAGCCGTCGCGCACTTCGCCGCGCTGATCGAAACGCTCGACGAGCCCCCCGTGATCATCGGGCACTCGTTCGGAGGGCTGATCACCGAGAAGCTGATCGGGCAGGGAGTCGGTGCGGCCGGTGTGGCCATCGACCCCGCGCAGATCAAGGGTGTGCTGCCGCTTCCGCTCTCGCAGCTGCGCTCGGGTTTCCCGGCACTGGGCAACCCCGCGAACCTGCACAAGTCCGTCTCGCTGACGCAGAAGCAGTTCCGCTACGGGTTCGGCAACGCGCTGTCGGAGGAGGAGTCTGACGCCCTCTTCGACCAGTGGACGATCCCGTCGCCGGCGCGACCGCTGTTCCAGGCGGCCGCGGCGAACTTCGCGTTGCACTCGGAGGCCGAGGTGGCCACCGACAACGAGGACCGCGGTCCGCTCCTGCTCATCTCCGGCACCGAGGACCACACGGTGCCGGACGTCGTGACGCGATCGACCCTCAAGCAGTACCGGGACTCCGCGGCCATCACCGAGCTGCGTCAGTTCGAGGGTCGAGGACACTCGCTCACGGTGGACAGCGGGTGGCGGGACGTCGCCGATGCCGTCCTCGACTGGCTGAAGACCCAGGGTCACTGAGGTTCGGCCATGGATCTGGGACTCGAAGGGACGACTGCGGTCGTCACCGGTGCGAGCAAGGGCATCGGACTGGCCATCACCCGTGCGCTGGTCGCCGAAGGTGTCCACGTCGTTGCCGGCTCCCGTGAGCAGAGCGCGGAGCTGGTCGAGCTCGCCTCCGAGGGCGAGGTCCAGAACGTGACCGTGGACCTGTCGACAGCCACTGGACCTGCCGACCTGGTCGCAGCGGCGCTTGACCGCGGGGGGCTCGACATCCTGGTCAACAACGTCGGCCAGGTGTCGCCTCGGACCAATGGCTTCCTGATGGTGACCGACGAGCAGTGGCTGCACTCGCTCAACCTCAACCTGCTGGCCGCCGTCAGGACGACCCGGGCTGCCCTTCCCGCCATGCTGGCGGCGGGCCACGGGTCGATCGTGACGACCAGCTCGGTCAACGCCTTCCTCCCGGACCCCGGGGTGATCGACTACAGCGCTGCCAAGGCAGCGCTGACCAACTTCTCCAAGGCCCTCTCCAAGGAGGTGGGTCCTCGTGGGATTCGCCTCAACACCATCAGCCCGGGACCGGTGGCCACCGACCTCTGGCTCGGGAGTGGTGGGGTCGCGGCCGCCGTCGGACAGGCCACCGGTCGAGAACCCGAGGCCGTCGCCCGCGATGCTGCCGACCAGTCCGTCACCGGTCGGTTCACCCGCCCCGACGAGGTGGCCGCCCTGGTGCTGGTGCTGGCCAGCGACCGCGCGTCCGGCAACGTCACGGGCTCTGACTTCGTGATCGACGGGGGCCTGACCACCCAGACCTGAGAGCGCTCGATCAGCTCGGGACGCCGAACTCCCGGGACAGCACGCTGCGGAGGTCGTCGATCATCTCGGCCGCGCCGCGACCCTTCTCGATGTAGCCGTGCGCACCCAGCGTCAGGGCCCGGTCGACGGCGCCGCTGTGACCGGTGAAGGCGGACAGCATCACCACGATCGAGCCGGGGGAGTCCTCGCGGATCAGCGTGAGGGCCTGGAGTCCGTCCATCACCGGCATCGCGATGTCGAGCAGTACCAGGTGTGGCTTGTGCGCCGACACGGCTTCGACACCGGAGGCGCCGTCCGCGGCCTCGGCCACGACGGTGAAGTCCGGCTCCCGGTTCAGCGTCAGCTTCACCAGGGAGCGCAGGTCGGCTGAGTCATCGACCAGCACGACACGGATCGGACTGGCCAGGCTCAGGTCCACGGGTGTCACCTCGGGGGCTAGGAGGAGAAATGCGCGCTCACGCTATCGCTCGAGGGCCCGCCGAGGGGCAGAATCTCACAGGCTCCGGGTGTCGCGCACCGGTCCGGCACACAGTCGGGGACCCAGTTCGGAACGCAGTCCTCAGATGGGCTCCAGTGCGGGCCGCTTGGCGGTGATGCCGTCGCCCAACGACCGTCCGGCGAGCCGACGGTAGATCCAGGGGCCGGCGAAGCTCAGGGCCCAGTCGACCTCGGTCAGGAGGCGTTGTCGTCCGGTGAGGCTCGCGGCGTCGGGCAGGACCATGGGTTCGTCGTCGTGGCGGATGCCGAGGCTGTTCAGCACGTGCAGGGCGGCGAGCTGGTGGCCGAAGGGCGAGGGGTGGATCCGGTCGGCGTCCCAGTAGCGCGGGTCCGCTGCCTCCCGGAGGCGCCAGTTGTCGACTAGGGCGGCCTGCCGCGTGTCGACGACCTCGCGGATGAGCTCGTTGAAGATGGCGACCCGCCCGCGAAGCGTGCGGAACGGCCCGGCCGCGGGCGTGCCGTGGGTGAACAGCACGACGCGGGCGCCGGCGTCGTTGGCCTTCGCCACGGCTGCGTCGATCGACCCGACCAGAGCATCGATGTCGACCCGCAGGTGCAGCAGGTCGTTGCCGGCTCCCTGGATGGTCAGGAGGTCTGGATGCATCGCCAGCGCTGGGGCGAGCTGTTCGTCGAGGATCTCCTCGACGGTGCGGCCGCGGATCGCCAGGTTGGCGTAGCGAAAGTCTTCGCGCTCGGCGGCCAGTACCTCAGCCACCCGGTCCGCCCACCCCCTGACCCCGTTGGGTCGGCTCTCGTCCGGGTCGCCGAGCCCTTCGGTCCAGGAGTCCCCGATGGCCACGTAGCGCTGGTACGACGGCGACACGGTCGCTCCGTCCGTGCTGCGCATCGCCGCATCCTCGATGGTCACGTGCCGACGATGACACGACGTGTCGGCCCTGCGCTCGACGGGGGTGCGCGGACCGGCCACGTCCCGCGTCCGGGGTGTGGCACGTCACCCCCGCCACGAGAATATTCGGAGCGTTGACAGCGCTCTCCCTGCGTCACTGACGAGAGTCCCTCGTCCCGACTGTCAGATTCAACAGGTCGCGTGTTCTGCGTTCCACCGCATCCGAACCGGCCGGATGTCACATCGAACGCGAAAGCACACCACCATGCACCTCTCCCTGTCGTCCTGGGTGGGACTCCTCGGAACCGTCCTCGCCTTCCTCAGTGTCGTGCCCCAGGCACACAAGCTGCACCGAGCGGCCTCGGCCGCCGGCGTGAGCATCGCCGCGCTGGCGAACTCGGTCGTCAGCGGTCTCGGCTGGACCTACTTCGGCTTCGTGCGTCACGACGTCTGGGTGGCGCTGCCGGCCGCGGTCACCGTGCCGCCCGCCATCTACGCCGGTGTGCGTGCCTTCCGCCGGGAAGGCGACCGCGAGCGGTTGTGGCTTCCCGTGCTCTGGACCGGAGTCGTCGCGCTCGCCGCCGTCTCCGCGAGGTGGCTGGGCGATGCGCCCCTCACCGTGATCCTGGGGTTCTCGATCGTCTTCATGGTCGGGCCCGCTGCCTGGACCGTGTGGACCTCGACAGACCTGACCGCCATCTCCCGATCGGCCTGGTACTGGCTCATCGCCGAGGCCGTGCTCACTGGCACCTACGGGGTCATGGCGCAGGTCGGAGCCAATCTCCTCTACGCCTCGGTCGCCATCACGGGCGCGGTGTTCATCGTCGCGCGCGTCGCCGCAGCCGATCGCACGAGGACGCTGCTCGACGTACGCGCCGAGAGCGAGCCCGTCGCCGCCCTCCCGTGCGGCGTGTGACGCCGGCCCCGAGGGACACGGCTTCGTCGGATGCGGGGTTCCTAGACTGCAGCGGTGGTGGCGGCGGGGGACGAGGGAGCTCTTGGAGCGTTTCGTCGCGGACTGAGGTTGGGTGTCCCGTTCGCGGTGGTCGGGTTTCTCCTCAGCCTCTCCTTCGGTGTCCTGGCCCGTCAGGCAGGATTCAGCGTCGTCCAGGCCATCGTCACCTCGGTGATCGTCTTCGCCGGGTCGGCACAATTCGCCATGCTGTCCGTGATCACCGTCGGCGGTGGCGTGTCCGCGGCGCTGACCGCGGCGGGCTTGATGAACTCACGGTTCCTGGCCATGGGTGTCGCCCTGGCACCCTCGTTGCCTGGTGGCCGGTTGAAGAGAGCTGCGCAGGGACAGACCATCGTCGATTCGTCGTGGGCGCTCGCCAATCGTGGCGACGGCACCTTCGACCGGTGGCTCCTGTTCGGCACGACCGTCCCGCAGTACCTCACCTGGACGCTGGGCTCGGTCGTCGGCGCGGTCTTCGGAAACGCCCTCGGCGACACGCACCG
>JBEVGQ010000253.1:0-5687 GCA_040511655.1 Aeromicrobium sp.
CCGGCAACGGTCCGGTCCGTCCACATGATGAGGTGACGCGCGTGAGCGTCGCCCCCCTGGGGGCTGTCGAACGGACGCGAGCGGCGTTGGACTCAGTCGCGGCTCAGGGGACGTGCCGGGTCATGGGTGCGCCGGCCCGGCGGGGACGATGGCGACGGGACAGTGCGCGCGCTTGAGCACCTCGATGGCCAGCGGACGCGAGAACGTCATGGGCAGTTGCCGGTTCCGCGGCCGGGCGACGATGACCAGTGCGGCGCTCCGGATCGCTCGGACGGCCGTCACGCTCGCGGCGTGGGGTGCGTTCCCCTCGAGCACCGCGAGGTCCGGGTATCTGCGACGCCAGCGAGCCAGCTCCTCAACGACCTTTGCGCGGGCGGTGGCCGCGGCAGCGGCGGGGGTGCCCGGCGGTGTGGCGTGCAGGACGTGCAGGGGGCAGTCGCGGGCGTCGGCCTCCTCGAAGGCGAGACCGAAGGTGCTCGCAGCACTCGTGACGCCCTCGACCATGACGACGACCTCGACCCCCGGACCGGTCGAGAGCTCTTGATCGGGCACGATGACGACCGGGCACGGGGCGTGCTGAGCCAGGTGGCCGGCGATCCTCGTCCGCAGCAGCCGATCGAGCCACGCGACGTCGTCGGCCCCCAGCACCAGCAGGTACGCCTGCAACGCCTCTCCTTGGAGCGTCTCGAGAGGCGCTCGCGCGGACAGCACGTACTCAGCTGACAGCGTGGCGTCGACGTCCTGGACCACCTGTCGCGCATCGTCGAGCACCGTCTGCCCGGCCGCCCGGAGCTGTTCGACGATCGCCGGGTCGCCGAGGTACATGTCGGCCACCTGCGGCGGGAGCCCGTACGAGTGCACGACGCGCAGGGGACGACGTTGGCGACGCGCCTCGAGCGCCGCGTACCGCAGAACGCTCGGCTGCCTCTCGCCGACCCCGACGACGACCGGGCTGTCCGTGGCGCGCATGGCTTCTCCTCAGAGGCGGTGTGCCTTTCCACCGTCCACTCCGACGGTCCTGACGTGCACAGCCGCAAGACCATCACCGCCAGGCCGAACGTCCTCGAATCCGTGGTCCTTTCGGCCATGGGACTGCACCTGTTCGCGCGTACTGTGAGGAGCACTGCACCGAGCACCCGGGAGGGACATGAGTGCCGATCCGTCCGGTCCTGCGGGCCCCACCCTCGAGTTCGAGACCCTGCTGAGGCAGTTCGTCGAGCGAGCCGAGAGCATGATCGGCTCGCAGGCACGCCTGCGAGACCTCATCCGGGTCAACAACGACCTGACCAGCAACCTCGATCTACCCACCGTGCTGCGCAAGATCGTCGAGATCGGTGTCGAGCTCGTCGGGGCCCGCTACGGCGCGATGGGCGTCCTCGGCCACGAACGACGGCTCGATCAGTTCATCCACGTCGGCATGGACCCCGAGACGGTTGCCGGCATCGACCACCTGCCCGAGGGCAAAGGTCTGTTGGGGGCGCTGATCGACGATCCTCAACCGGTCCGTCTGGCCTGCCTCGCCGACGACGGGCGTTCGAGCGGCTTCCCCGCCCACCACCCCCCGATGGACAGCTTCCTCGGCGTGCCGATCCGCGTCCGGGGCACGGTGTTCGGCAATCTCTACCTCACCGACAGCCGCAACGGCCACTTCTCGGCCGACGACGAGGAGCTCGCCGAGGCCCTCGCTGCGACAGCCGGCATCGCGATCGAGAACGCCCGCCTGTTCGAGGACTCCGAGTACCGCGCCCGGTGGTCGACCGCACTCGTGGAGGTGTCACGCCGACTCATCCTCGCCGACGAGACCGACGAGCTCGACACCTTCATCGAGCGCCTGCGCGACCTGGCGCAGGCCGATCTGGTCAGCGTGTCGCTCGTGAGCGCCGCGGACGGCGACCTCGTGGTCGAACGCGCCATCGGCCTCGGCGCCGAGTCACTCGTGTCGATGAGGTTCTCGACGGCCGAGACGCTCGCCGCCGAGCCTCTGCGCACCGGAGAACCGACGCTGGTGACGAAGCTGGCGGCGCATCCTTCCCACGGCTTCGAGGAGCAGTCGATGCTCGGCAACGCGATGCTGGTGCCCTTCAGCGTCGGCGAGGCCGTCCCCGGCCTCCTCTGCGTGGCGCGGACCCTCGACAAGCCGCCGTTCGTCCCACGGGACGTCGACATGGGCGTGTCGTTCGCTGGCCATGTCAGCCTGACGCTCGACCGAGCCGAGGCGCGACGCACCCGCCGGCGCGTCGCGCTGCTCGAGGACCGCACCCGCATCGCCCGCGACCTCCACGACCACGTCATCCAACGGCTGTTCGCCACCGGGCTCAACCTGCAGGCGGCGGCGGCCGGCGCCGACATCGCCACCGCAGACATGATCACGGCTCAGATCCGGGAGATCGACGGCGCGATCGCGCAGATCAGGCAGAGCATCTTCGCGATCCGGCACGACGTCGACTCGACGTCGTCGAACCTCCGCGCACGCATCCTCGAGATCGTCGACCGCACCGGCGAGCAGCTGCCCCACAAGCCACGGGTCACCTTCCTCGGGCCGGTCGACCTGATGGCCGACCGGGGCCTCACCGACGACGTCGCCGCAGCCGTGACCGAGTCGCTCGCCAACGCCGTCAGGCACGCGAGGGCGCAGCGTGTCGAGGTGACGGTCTCGGCGATCTCCCGCGAGGTCACGGTCGAGGTGACCGACGACGGCGTCGGCCCCGGGGACTCGCCGCGGCTCAGCGGGCTGGCCAACCTGCGTGACCGCGCCGAGTCCAGGGGCGGGACCTTCGAGATGACCCAGACTGCTGGAGGCGGTACGCGGGTCTGCTGGTCCGTGCCGGCCTGAGCCGGGAGACCCTCCGCCGTCCCCAGGGTCGAACGTCCTGTCCCCGCGGGGACGTCGCCCCTCCCCCGGGCGCGCCGCGACCGGGAGGCTGGGAGCAGGACGACGGACGGAGATCCCCCATGACCGAAGCGGCGAAGATCGTCGTCGGGATCGACGGAGGCGATGCCTCTGTCGCGGCTCTCGAGCTGGCCGTCCATGAGGCCATGCTGCGGGCGACACAGGTGCTGGCCATCACGTGCTGGCCGTCGACCGACCGGCGCGACGATGCCGGCCCGCTGCCGTGCTCGACCGACGAAGAGGCCACCGCCGTCCTGGAGCACGTCGTCCGCTTGGTGCAGCGTCGCCATCCGCAGGCGCCGCCCATCGTCCGGGAGGTGCAGCAGAACTTCGCCGGACCGGCCTTGGTGGCCGCATCGCGCGACGCCGAGCTGCTCGTGCTGGGGTCGACGACACGCGGGTCGTTCGGTCGCCACCACGGGCGCCGGACGATCGAGCACTGCCTGCTGTTCGCCGAGGCGCCGGTCGTCATCGTGCCCTGGACGGCGGCCGGGCTCGACCAGGTCGACATCGAGCTCGACCTGCACCGCGAGCCCACCACCACCTGACGGGCTCACGTGCCGCGGTGCGACGGCACCACGGCCACCGGGTACGGTGCTCGGCCGCCGACCACCACCTGCGCCGAACGGCTCTCGTCCGCCAAGCACCGTCGAGCACCTCCTCGCCGGTGCTGCGGAACGAGCCCGCGACGCCGTACCCGTCCATGCTCGCGAGGGCGCTCGGTGGCACCGCGTAGGCGTGCACGAGCCTCAGGGCCGATCCGGACCGCGCGGCGAGACCCGCGCCGACGGCGACGATTTCGTGGTCGTCGGTCGCAGCCACCCCGACGACGACGGGCGCGCTCGTCACTCGTCGTCGAGGCCCAGCTCGCTGACGAGCGCGCGCTCCATCTGCTCGCGCTTCGCATCGCCCGGGTCGTGCTCGTGCAGCGCTGGTCCGCGGTCGACGAGCACCCGGCACCGCGCGTGGTGCACCACCTGGTCGGTCACCGAGCCGAGCAGCAGGCCCAGGAAGCCGCCCTGGCCCCGGCTGCCGATGACCAGCAGGTCCGCGTCAGCGGACGCTTCGATGAGCTTCTCGGCCGGGTTGCCGCAGACCACGGCACACGAGATGGCGACGTCGGGGTGGTCGCGCCGGACGTCCGCCGTGTCGCTCAGGAGGTCCGTCATGGTCGCGCGCTCGAAGTCCTCGAGGGGCGGGATGTAGCCGATCGTCTGCTGCGGAGGTCGTGGAGCACTCGCGACCGTCCAGGCCCGGACGACCGAGATGCGTCCGTCGAAGGAGCCGGCGAGGCGAACGGCCGTCCGCAGCGCCAGGTCGGCCGAGCGGGACCCGTCGTGCGCCACGAGGATGCCCCCGCCGACCGCGACCTCACGCGTGATCGTCATGTCCGAGCCCTCCGTCGATCACGGTCGTCGTCGATCACGGTCGTCGCGGCCGCGGCCCGTGGGCGGGCGTGCGCCAGGGCGGCAGCATGACGAGCCGCCGTGGCCGCGAGGGCCTCGTCGGTCCGTCGTGTGCTCATCTGCACCGACACGTCCTCGTGGCGGTTCACCAGCTCGACGTGGAAGCCGGCATCGTGGAAGACCTGGATCATCGGGTGGTTGACCGCGAGGACGTCGGCCACGAAGGTCGTGATCCCCCGCTCCTGTGCGTCGTCCGCGGCACGCTCGAGCAGCAGGGTGCCGATGCCCAGCCCGTGCAGCCCGTCGGCGACGAGGAAGGCGATCTCGGCCGTGTGCTCGTCCTCGCGCTCCACGTCGGCGATGCCGAGCACGGCGCCCTGACGCTCGACGACGTACGTCAGGGTCGACCCACCCGGGCCGAACAGGTGCTGGACGTGATGGGCGACCGCGGCCCGGCTCAGGGTGAAGAAGCGCGTGTACAGATCAGCCTCGGAGGCCTCGGCGAACAGCCGTTCCACGGCGGGGCGGTCGGCCGCATCCAGCAGACGGATCGTCGCCGACGTCCCGTCGGCCAGCATCACGACGGAGGGTGCGGCGCCTACGGGGCACGAGCTGCTGTCGATGGTCACGGACACAGCGTGTCGCCCAGCCGTCCGGAACGGCACGGTCCTGCGTCAGGGGTGCCGGGGACGAACGTCCCTGGCGTGCTCCCGGCCGGACCGAGGACGGTGGTGGCATCGATCAGGGAGGTATCCCGTGAGCCCCACGCCGTATCCCGTCCGCGTGACCGCTCGGCTCGACCCCGACGTCAGCCGCTGGTTGTGGCTCGTCAAGTGGCTGCTGGCGATACCGCACTGGTTCGTGCTGATCTTCCTGTGGCTGTCCTTCGTCGTGCTGAGCGTCGTCGCCTTCGTCGGGATCCTCGTCACGGGGCGCTACCCGCGGGGGATCTTCGACGTGAACGTCGGCGTGCTGCGATGGTCGTGGCGCGTGACCTACTACGCGTACGGAGGCCTCGGGACCGACCGCTACCCGCCGTTCACCTTGGCCGACGTGCCCGACTACCCCGCTCGGCTCGAAGTGCCCTACCCCGAGCACCTCTCGCGCGGCCTGGCGCTCGTCAAGACGTGGCTGCTCGCCCTGCCGCACTACCTCGTCATCGCGTTCTTCGTGGGTGGCGGCGCCTTCTTCGGCAGCCGGCAGTCCGAGCCTTGGCTCTTCGGCGGGGGCCTGATCGGCTTGTTGGTGCTGGTGGCCGCCGTCGTGCTGCTGGTCACGGGCCGCTACCCGCAGCCCGTGTTCGACCTCGTCGTCGGGCTCCAGCGTTGGGTGCTGCGCGTCGCGGCATACGCAGCTCTCATGACCGACGTCTACCCTCCGTTCCGGCTCGA
>JBEVGQ010000254.1:0-2939 GCA_040511655.1 Aeromicrobium sp.
CATCCTGCCAGCGGACGCCTCAGGTCGCGACTGTTTGTCGCGATCGCGTCCACGGCCAGGTCAGCAGGGCCCACACGGTGGCGACGATCGCGATCTCCAGCACGACGTACAGCGGCCACGGGCCCAGGTGGTCTAGCAGCGACGCATTGCTCGGCAGCCGGTTCAGGTAGCCGTAGTTGGTGCCCGCGACCACGTTGAAGACGTACGCCGACGCCGCCCACGCCAGCGTGACCGCGACGGTCCGACGGTACGTCTGCCAGGTGGGCAGAACCCCTAGCCCCAGCACCAGGAAGAACGACGCCCACACGATCAGCACGTGCATGCCCCAGAACATCAGGAACCGCGGCTCGGGGAAGTCAGAGGCCAGGTCGGGCGTGAGCATCCCTTGGGTCGTGAGGGTGATGCCCCAGAGGTACGTGATGGTGGAGGTCAGCCGGTTGCGCGTCCACAGCGCGTGCGCCGCGAACATCCAGGCCAGGTCGCACAGCTGGAACGGCAAGGACGTCCGCAGGTTCCACTCGTCGGGCGTCAGCTGCAGCGCCTGCAGCGGGATCGTGACGCACAGGAGCACGACGGCGAAGGTCCGGCGCACCGCCTGCTCGGACGCGGCGCCGCTGAGCCGACGTCCGGCGACGACCGCCACGACCACGCCGACCGCGAACACGGCCAGCACGGTCAGGTGAGACGTCCCGTACGTCTCGAACCGGTGGTCCGCCGCCAGCGTCATGCCGCGAGGCTAACCCACCGGCGACCTCGCGAGCGGACGCCACTCGCGCCGACCGCCCGGGTCAGCCCTGGGCCTTCTCGGCGACGTGGTTCCACTGCTCCCACGTCTCGATGCGCCGGGCGTAGTCGGCCTTGGCGATGCCGAGCGGGGCGCTGCCGAAGAAGACGCGCAGCGGCGGCTCGGCCGCATCGACGACGTCGAGGATCGCGGCGGCCGACGCCTTGGGATCGCCGGGCGTGCTGTTGCGGGATGCCCGCTGCTCCATGGTCTTCTGGCGGAACGCGGCATACGCGGGGTTCTCCTGGGAGTGCGAGGCCGAGTCGCCGCTCCAGTCGGTCGAGAACCCGCCGGGCTCGACCAGCGTCACGTGGATGCCGAAGTCGGCGACCTCCTGGGCCAGCGCCTGCGAGAAGCCCTCGAGGGCCCACTTCGACGCGTGGTAGATGCCGACCAGGGGGAAGGCCGAGATGCCGCCGATCGACGACACCTGGATGATGTGGCCCGAGCCCTGCTCACGCAGCAGCGGCAGCGCCGCCTGGGTGACCCAGAGAGCACCGAACAGGTTGGTCTCGAGCTGGGCTCGCGCCTCCTCCTCGGAGATCTCCTCGATGAAGCCGAAGTGACCGTACCCGGCGTTGTTGACCACGACGTCGAGCCGGCCGAAGTGCTCGTGCGCCTGCTGGACGGCCGCGAAGTCGGCGGCGCGGTCGTTGACGTCGAGCGCGATCGGGAGGATCGCGTCTCCGTACGTCTGCACCAGGTCGTCCAGCGAGTCGGTGCTGCGGGCCGTGGCCGCGACCCGGTCACCACGCTCGAGTGCCGCGACGGCCCACTCGCGTCCGAATCCGCGCGAGGTGCCGGTGATGAACCAGGTCTTGCCAGTCGTGTCAGTCATGCCATCGACGCTACGACCTGGAGCGCACTCCAGCGCAACTCGAAAAAGCTCGAGATCAGCCGGCGCGTGGTTGTTGTCGTGCGAAGCGGGAGTGGCGTTGGGGGGTCTGGTCAGGATCGACGTGGGTCGGTGGGATGACGTCGACGATGCCGTCGGGGGCCATGTGGGCGGTCCATTGGCCTTCGTGGACGAGGTGGTGGTGGAAGTGGCAGAGCAGGGCTGCGTTGTCGAGGTCGGTGGGTCCGCCTTCGGACCAGGCGTTGAGGTGGTGGGCTTCGCACCAGGCGGGTGGTCGGTCGCAGCGGGGGAAGACGCAGCCGCCGTCTCGGGTGGCCAGGACGAGGCGTTGGTGACGGTCGTACAGGCGCCGGGTGGTGCCGAGGTCGACGACGCGTGACTGGGAGTCGAGGTAGAGCGCGACGAGCTGGGCGTTGCACGCCATCCGTTGAGCCCGGGTGGCGGACATGGTGGTGCCGGACGTGTTGGTGGCGGTGCCTGCCCCGGTGCGTAGGTCGTCGACGTCGATCGTGACCGCGACGGTCGCGGCGAGTCCACCGGCTTGGGGCAGCGCCTCGGTAGGCAGATGATTGACGAGCTCGGCGAACGCGTGGCCCATCTTCTGCTCACGGGGCAGGTTGGTCCAGTCGTCGGCGCCCATGCCGAACGCGGCTGCGGCCCAGGTGGTGCGGCGTGGGGCGATGATGCCCTCGATCGCGGCACGCAGGATGTCGCCGTCGGTGTCACCGAGGACGAAGGTGCCGCCGGTGGTGCCGTCACCGCGCCGGCCCATGCGGAATCGGGTGCGGGCGCGGGCTCGTTCTTCTTGGCGGCGGAGCTGTTCGCCGAGGTGCTCGTCGAACCCGTCGGGGTCGATGACCTCCAGGACCCGGTTCGCGAGGCGTTGCAGACCGTCGAGGTCGTGCTCGGACGCCAACGCGACCAGGTGGGTCTCGGCGTCGGCTCGCGGCTGGTCATCCACCCAGTCGGGCAGGGCGTCGATGGCCTTGATGATGATCGACGCCTGTTCCGTCGACAACCGTCCGGCAGCCCAGGCTGCACGGGTCGCCTCGCACCCGTCGCCCCGGGACATGCCGACCAGTCTGGACGCAGCACCCTTGCCCATGTTCGCCGTCGCCGCCAACCACGCGGTGGTCGACGTGGCACCGTCGTCCTTCGGCAGCCCCATGTCATCAGCGCAGCCAGCCAGCCGCGACAGGACTGCGTCCAACGCGGTACGTGCCGTCTGCGCGGCGATGACGACCTCACGCACCTCGCTGCTGGTCAGCCGCCACGGCTCGAGGCCGGCGAGGTCATCGG
>JBEVGQ010000255.1:0-3370 GCA_040511655.1 Aeromicrobium sp.
GAGGGGGGCCGGGCTTCGTCGTACGTGCCGCTGGTGTCAGCTGGTGTACTCGTTCAGGTCGTTGAGGATCGCGCTCTTGGGACGAACGCCGACGATCGACTTGACGACCTCGCCCTTGTAGTAGAGGTTCATCGTCGGTAGGCCCGTGACGCGGTACTGCGCGGGGGTGACGGGGTTGGCGTCCGCGTCCATCTTGAGGATCGTGAGCTTCTCACCCTTCTCGGAGGCGATCTCCTCGAGGATGGGGGCGAGCTGGCGGCACGGGCCGCACCAGCTGGCCCAGAAGTCGACCAGCACGGGGCCGTCGGCCTTGAGGACGAGCTCGTCGAAGTTGGCGTCGGTGACGGCGGCGAGGGTGGAATCTGCCATGGGGTGCTCCTTCAGGGTCTGTTGTCTGTTGAACGTTGCGGAGGCGGGGTTATTCCGCCCACTGGGCCATCGCGACGTCGGTCGCGGGCTCGCCGGCCGAGTCGATGTCGGCCAGGTAGCGCTCGGCGTCGAGTGCGGCCGAGCACCCCGTGCCTGCCGCGGTGATCGCCTGGCGGTACGTGTGGTCGACCAGGTCGCCTGCGGCGAAGACGCCGGTGAGGTTGGTGGCGGTCGAGCCTGGCTTGACCAGGACGTAGCCCTCGTCGTCGAGATCTACCTGGCCGGTGAGCAGCTCTGAGCGCGGATCGTGGCCGATCGCGATGAACAGCCCTGTGGCGTCGAGGCGACGGGTCTCACCGGTCACGGTGTCGCTCAGCGTGAGCGCCTCGAGCTTGTCGTCACCGATGATCTCGGCGACCTGCGAGTTCCAGGCGATCTCGATCTTGTCGTTGCCCAGGGCTCGGTCCTGCATGATCTTGGACCCGCGCAGCTCGTCGCGGCGGACCACCATCGTGACCTTCGAGGCGAAGCGCGTCAGGAACGTGGCCTCCTCGAGCGCGGAGTCGCCGCCTCCGACCACGACGATGTTCTGCTCGCGGAAGAAGAAGCCGTCGCACGTGGCGCACCAGGAGACGCCGTGGCCCGACAGACGATCCTCGCCGTCGACACCCAGCTTGCGGTAGCCCGAACCCATCGCGAGCACGACGGCGCGTGCGCGGTGGGTCGTGCCGTCGTCGAGGGAGACGGTCTTGATGTCGCCCGTGAGGTCGACCGAGGTGACGTCGTCGGTGACCAGCTCGGCGCCGAAGCGCTCGGCCTGGGCGCGCAGCTTGTCCATGAGCTCGGGACCCATGATGCCGTCGGGGTAGCCGGGGAAGTTCTCGACGTCCGTGGTGTTCATCAGCGCGCCGCCAGCGGTCACCGAGCCTTCGAACACGAGCGGCTCGAGGTTCGCGCGAGCCGCGTAGATGGCAGCGGTATAGCCCGAGGGCCCCGAGCCGATGATGATGAGGTTGCGAACGTCGTCGCTCATGCATTTCCCTTTGCTGCCTAGACGTGTGTCCTGATCTCAACGAATTCTAGGCGCCCGGCATTCCACGGCTCGACGAGCGTGGCGTCACGTGCGGCCGCGCACCACGACATCCTTGATCTCGCCCCTGAACGTGCCGGGCTCGACCTCGGGCAGCGACGTCAGCCACACGACGACGTACCGCGTCACGACGCCCGACTTGAGCGCGATGCTGGCGTCGGAGCCGGCCCCGTCGAGGGTGGCGACCGCTGTCAGGTCGCGTCGCGAGCGAGGGGTGCGCTCGACGTCCTCGTCGGCGGCGTAGACAACGAGGCTGGTGGGAGCGCCCCCGAGCCGCAGCCGCAGGGAGTCGACCTCGCGCAGGCCGCCGAGGTCGAGCACGAGTCCCACACCGTCCTTGAGCCCGCCGAGATCGGCCGAGCCGAGGTAGGTCGCGGTCTCCCAGCCGGTGTCGGGCAGCCCGTCGATCGCCAACGGTGCCTGCGCGCGGTTCTCACGGCCGTCGTCGCCCTGCGGGTCGAGGTCGGTGGCCTTCTGCACCGGCAGCACCCGCACGGGCGAGGCGAGGTCGACCGGATCGGCAGCGCGATTGCCCGAGCGGGTGACCAAGAAACCCAGCAGGGAGAGGATCACGAGGGCGCCCGCGACGCCCAGCAGCACGAGCCCCCGGTCGCCCTTGGCCGCCCGTCGCGCCTTCTGCTTGCCGCGCTCGAACGTGGTCGGGGGGGCGGGCTCGAACGCCTTCGGGCGGCGTCGTGGCGGCTCGAGCCCCGGCGGCGGGCCCCCCGGCACGATCACGGGGTCGAGGCGCAGCAGGTCGGGCGACGACACGCCCGCCAGGCTCGGCTGGTCGTCGTGCACGTCGTCGTCCTCGCCCGACAGCCGCAGGGTGTGGGCGATGTCGGCGGCCTTGCGCAGGGGAGTCTCGTGATGTCTCGGAGGTGAGCCGAGGATGCGGTCGGCGATGGTGTCGATGTCGCGCGAGACGCCGGCGCGCACCTGACGTGGACGCAGCAGGCGGCCGTGCTCGGTGGGCGCGGCGAGAAGCCCGTCGATGTGCGCTCCTGGCCAGCGGCTGGTGACGCAGGCGTAGAGGAGCTTGCCGAGGGCCTGCACGTCGAGCTGCTCGTACGCCTGGAGGTCGGAGAGCGTGTCCTGCCGTCCGACCGGAGCCAGCGCCGTGGCGACGCCGAGGCCCACGACGCGCACGGCACCCGACTGCTTGAGCAGCACCTGGTGCGGCGTGAGTCGGCGGTGGTAGACGCCGTGCTCATGGGCGTGCGCCATCGCCTCGGCCACCTCGGCCACCACGGTGGCAGCACGCCGGTTGGGCAGCGGCGACTGCGCCAGCAGCTGGTCAAGGGGGAATGCGCGGGCCCACTCGCGGACGACGAGGTGGTGGCGCTGCTCGTCCTCGATCAGGTCGAGCACTCGGAGGAACCGCGGATCGGTCACCGACGTCGACTCGCGAGCCGCCTGCAGGAAGTGGTCGGCGCGGGGATCAGAGCTCGAGATCAGCTCGAGGCCGACGTTGCGGTTGAGGATCCTGTCGTGCGCGCGCCAGGTCGTCGATCCGTGACGCTCGTTGACCAGGTCGTGCAGCTCGTAGCGCCGGGCCAGGATGTCGCCGGAGGCCAGTGACCGTCGATCGGTCATGCCCTCACCCCATCTTCGCCGTCCCGCGCCGTGCCTGCGCACCCATGCTAGACCGGAGGAGGCACCTGGCCGGGGGGTTCAGCCCCTGCGTCGCAAGGACGTCGCGAGGTACCCCAGCTCGCTGAGGCCCACGACCTTCGCGGCCGACACGAACGTGAGGAGGCCGGCGAGCCCCGCCACCACGGTCGTCACCAGACCACCGACGGCTCGCAAGGGCTCGACACCCGCGGCATCCAGGCCCGCCGCGACGCCGAGCGTCACGAAGGCCGTGAGCACCAGCGCCACGACCATGCGGCGGATGAAGAAGCGCATCTC
>JBEVGQ010000256.1:0-12189 GCA_040511655.1 Aeromicrobium sp.
CACCGGGCCGAGCTGATGGTGCGGCAGGAGGAGCAGCAGGTGACCCCGCGCGCCGCGGTCATCGTCGACGCCGAGCCGCGCAGCCAGGGCACGGCGCTCGACCGCAAGGACGACTGGGAGTTCTCGCCGGCGCTCGAGTGGTCGGTCGTGGCGGCCGCGTCGATCACGGCGCACCTCGCGCGCGCCGGCTACGTCGTGGCACTGCAGTCCAACGGCACGCAGGTCGACCGGGTCGTCGCCGAGGGGCACGACACGCTCGAGGACGCGATGGTCGACCTCGCCCTGATGCAGCCCGAGCCCGTCGACCGTCCGGGCCGCCACGAGGCCGACGGGGCAGCGTTCGTCGTGCTGGGACGTCTCACGGTCGAACGCGCGCGGCAGTGGGTCGCGTCGTTGTCGACGTCGCGGACGATCCTGGCCATGGTGGCGCGCGGCACGCCGTCGCAGGCGCTCGACGTGCTCGACGGCGCACGCTGGAACGTGGTGACGTGGTCGCCGCAGGACGACCTCGCCGAGGCCTGGGCGTCCTTCGACGCAGAGCCGGCCGGCGCCGTGGGAGGTGGGCGCGGTGCGGGACGCTGAGACCGTGAGCAGGTCTCCGCTGCGGACGGCCCGTGAGACCTGGTTCGACCACGGCGTCATCGCGCTCGCCCTCGTGGTGCTGCTGTCGGGCTTCGGCACGATCGTCGAGGGCCGCGACTGGTGGGTGACCACGATCCTGGTGGCCACCATGACCGGGCTGACGTGCGCGGTGCTGCGGGCCCTCGGCACCCGCTTCGTGGCGCCCGTCGCGATCGCGGTCGAGCTGGTCGCGATCGTGTGGATCTTCGTCCCCGAGACCCTGCTCGCGATCGTGCCGACGGCCCAGACCGTCTCGGCCCTGGCCGACATGGCCTCGATCGCGCAGCAGACGATCGTCGAGGAGAAGGCCCCCGTCGCCGCCTCCCGGCCCATCGTCCTGGTGGTCGCGAGCGCGTTCGGCCTGATCGTCGTGGTCGCCGACCTGCTGCTGCAGCGCCGCCGGGCCGCGCCGCTGATCGGCGTCCTGCTGCTCGCGGTGTTCGCGACGCCCGCCTTGATCTCCGGGCAGACGCCGCCGGCCTGGCTGTTCCTGACCGTCGCCGCCCTGTGGCTGGTGCTGCTGCGCTCGCGCACCGCGACCGCGACGCGCGGAGGGACCTCGCGCCTCGGAGCAACCCCAGCCCTGGCGCTCGGCGTCGCGGCCCTCGTGGGCGCGGTCGCCTTTCCGGCCGTCGCGCCGGACGTCGGCGCCGTCGCGGCCTCGTGGGGCAAGCCGCCGCCGACGGTGTTCGGCCGCGGCATCAATCCCATGATCGAGCTCGGTCAGAACCTGCGACGCAACAGCACCGCGACGGCCCTGACGTACACCACGACGTTCGACGAGCCGCAGTACCTGAAGGTCGCGACGCTGCGCGACTTCACGGGTCGCACCTGGAAGCCCACCGAGACGGTGCGCGCCGACATGTTCGAGGGTGAGCGCCAGATCGACAGCGACATCGAGGTCACGACGGGCCGGACACGCATCCGCATCGACCAGCTGCGCAGCTCGATGCTGCCGGTGCCGTACCCGGCCACCGGCACCGTGATCGGTCTGGGCAACGACTGGACGTTCGGCCGGGCCGGCCAGACGTTGACCTCGCGCACCGACGACTCCCGCGGCAAGACCTACACGGTGTCGAGCCTCGACGTGCAACCCACCGCCGAGCAGATGCGCCAGATGCGCACCACGATCGGTCCCTCGCTGGAGTCGTACGTCGAGCTGCCCCGGACGATGCCGTCGATCATCGCCCGCACGGCCCGGGAGGTCACGGCCGACGCCGACAACGACTACGACCGGGCGCTCGCCCTGCAGGAGTTCTTCCGCGACGGCGACTTCCGCTACTCCGAGACGGCACCGGTCGCCGGCGACTACGACGGCAACGGCGTCGAGGTCATCGCCGAGTTCCTGCGCGAGAAGGCCGGCTACTGCGTGCACTTCTCGTCCGCCATGGCCGTCATGGCGCGCACCCTCGACATGCCGTCCCGCATCGCGGTGGGCTACGCGCCCGGCACCTCGAACATCCGCGACGGCCAAGCGGTCTTCACCAACACGTCCGACGACCTGCACGCCTGGACGGAGATCTACTTCCGCGGCGCGGGGTGGGTGCGCTTCGACCCGACGACGAGCGTGGGTGACGCGACCTCGTTCGTCGAGCCCGTCGTCGACACCCCCGACGCCGAGCCGACCCCGACGCCCGAACCCACGCAGCAGGCCCCGCAGCGAGGGGCCGAGCGACTCGACCAGCCCGTCGCTGCGCCGGCCGAGCAGGGGTCGACCGCCCCGCGCAGCGCGATCGTCACGTTGGCCGCCCTGCTGATCGTCGGCGCCGTGCCGTGGGCGGTGCGCTCGCTGCGTCGGCGCTGGCGGACGGCTCGGGGCCGCACCGACGTCGAGCCGCTGTGGCGCGAGCTCGAGGACGTCGCCCGCGACCTGCGCATCCCCGCCTCGGCCGCCGACACCCCCCGCGGCTTCGCGGCGCGTCTCGCGGCGCAGTCTGGAGTCGACGGCGAGGCTCTGCAGTCGCTGCTGCGACGCGTCGAGCACGCCCGCTTCGCGCGCGGCGAGCAGCCGCCGGGAGACGGGGTCGCCGACCTGGGGGCCGTCGTGACGTCGCTGCGTGCCGGTGCGTCCAGGCGTCGCAGGTTGCTGGCCGCCCTCCTGCCCCAGTCGCTGGCCGGGCGAGCCCCCGTCGCGCGGGTCGCCGGCTCGGGCAGACTGGCCACGTGACTACCTCTCACCACCCGCTCGACGACGTCCTGATCGGCGGCCGCGAGAAGCGCGACATCGTCATCGTCGACCACGACCCGGCGTGGGCCGAGCGGTATGAGCACGAGCGGGCGCGCATCGTCGCGGCTCTGGGCGACCGTGTGCTGGAGCTCGAGCACATCGGCTCGACCAGCGTGCCCGGCCTCGCCGCGAAGCCGATCATCGACATCGACCTGAGCGTGGCCGACGTCGAGGACGAGGATGACTTCGTCCCCGACCTGGTCGCGGCGGGCTACATGCTGCGCGTGCGCGAGCCCGAGCACCGCATGCTGCGCACGCCCGAGCGTGACGTGCACCTGCACGTGTGCACCGTCGGCAGCGAGTGGGAGCGGCGGCACCTCGTGTTCCGCGACTGGCTGCGCACCCACCCCGACGACCGAGACCGCTACGAGGCGGTCAAGCGCGAGCTGTCGCAGCGCGAGTGGGACGACACGAACGACTACGCCGACGCCAAGAGCGACGTCGTCGCCGACATCATGTCCCGAGCCACGCAGGCCCCACCCCGCGAGGTGTGACCCGCACGGCGTCACCTGAGCGGAATGGGGCCGTAGGCGTCACATCTCGGGGGAGGGCGGGGTGCCGTCGCCGAACGGACGTCCGCCGAGCGACTCGCGACCGTGCGGCGTCAGCCACACCTCGGGATCGGGACCCTTCGGCACGATCTGCGTCGGGTTGATGTCGGTGTGGACGACGTAGTAGTGCTTCTTGATCTGGTCGAAGTCGATCGTCTCGCCGAAGCCGGGCGTCTGGAACAGGTCGCGGGCGTACGCCCACAGCACCGGCATCTCGGCCAGCTTCTGACGGTTGCACTTGAAGTGCCCGTGGTAGACGGCGTCGAAGCGGGCCAGCGTCGTGAACAGCCGGACGTCCGCCTCGGTGATGCTGTCGCCCATGAGGAACCGGCGGGTCGCCAGGCGCTCCTCGAGCCAGTCCATCGCGGTCCAGAGCCGGTCGTAGGCGGCCTCGTAGGTCTCCTGCGAGCCGGCGAACCCGCAGCGGTACACGCCGTTGTTGACCTCGGTGAAGATCCGCTTCATGACGGTCTCCATCTCATCGCGGACGTCGGCCGGCCACAGGTCGGGTGCGCCCTCGCGGTGGTGCTCGGTCCACTCGGTGGCGAAGTCGTGGGTGATCCACGGGAAGTCGTTGGTGACGACCTGGCCCGACGAGACCTCGACCATCGCCGGCACCGTGATGCCGCGTGGGTAGTCGGGGTAGCGCTTGAGGTAGGCCTCCTGGATTCGCTCGATGCCGAGCACGGGGTCGACGCCACCCGGGTCGAGGTCGAACGTCCAGCTGCGCTTGTCGTGCGTGGGGCCGCAGTAGCCGATCGAGATGGCGTCCTCGAGGCCCAGCAGGCGCCGGACGATGATCGCGCGGTTGGCCCACGGGCACGCCCGGGCGACGATCAGTCGGTAGCGTCCGGCCTCGACGGGCCAGAGCGGACGGTCGTCCGTCGACCCATCGCTCGCCGAGCCTGACGAAGGATCGCGGACGATGCGGTCGGGGATGTAGTTCATGTCGCGGTCGAACTCCTGGCCTGCGTGCACGTAGGCGCCGGTCGTCGAGTGGTCGGAGTCCGCGGTATCGGGGGAAGGCATGCTGCTAGCCTATTCGGGTGCTGCAGATCCGCTCGCTTCTTCTCTGCCGCGTCGAGGTCCTCTAGGTCGGACCCCTCGGCGCGGAGTTTGTCACGTCCCGGCCACCAGCAGCCCCGACAAACACCCCGGAGAGTTCGATGACCAGCTACGCCAACAGCCCTCAGCGTCCCAGCGGCATGCCGTTCCAGCGCTACCAGCCCTTCACACCGATCGACCTGCCCGATCGCACCTGGCCGGCCAAGACCATCACGCAGGCCCCGCGCTGGTGCGCGGTCGACCTGCGCGACGGCAACCAGGCCCTGATCGACCCCATGACCGCGCCTCGCAAGCTGGCGATGTTCCAGCTGCTCGTGCGCATGGGCTACAAGGAGATCGAGGTCGGCTTCCCGAGCGCGAGCCAGACCGACTTCGACTTCGTCCGTCAGCTCATCGAGGGCGGGCACATCCCCGACGACGTCGTCATCCAGGTGCTGACACAGTGCCGCGAGCCGCTGATCGACCGCACCTTCGAGTCGTTGGTCGGCGCCAAGCAGGCCATCGTCCACTTCTACAACTCCACCTCGACGCTCCAGCGCCGCGTGGTGTTCGGCCTCGACAAGGACGGCATCACCGACATCGCGACCCAGGGTGCGCGGCTGTGCATGAAGTACGCCGAGATCCACACGCCTGACACCACGATCTTCTACGAGTACTCGCCCGAGTCGTACACGGGCACCGAGCTCGACTACGCGCTCGAGGTGTGCAGCCGGGTCATCGACGTGATCGACCCGACGCCCGACTGGCCGCTGATCATCAACCTGCCGGCGACCGTCGAGATGGCGGTGCCCAACGTCTACGCCGACTCGATCGAGTGGATGCACCGCAACCTGCCGCGCCGCGACAGCATCGTGCTGTCGCTGCACCCGCACAACGACCGCGGCACGGGCGTCGCGGCCGCCGAGCTGGGCTACATGGCCGGTGCCGACCGCATCGAGGGCTGCCTGTTCGGCAACGGCGAGCGCACCGGCAACGTGTGCCTGGTGACGCTGGGCCTCAACATGTTCAGCCAGGGCATCGACCCGCAGATCGACTTCCACGACATCGACGAGATCCGCCGCACGGTCGAGTACTGCAACGAGCTGCCCGTGCCCGAGCGCCACCCCTACGGAGGCGACCTGGTCTACACCGCGTTCAGCGGCTCGCACCAGGACGCCATCAAGAAGGGCTTCGAGCACATGGCGATCGACGCGGCCGCGGCCGGTGTCGAGGTCGACGACGCGCCGTGGGCCGTGCCGTACCTGCCGATCGACCCCAAGGACGTCGGCCGGTCGTACGAGGCCGTCATCCGCGTCAACAGCCAGTCGGGCAAGGGAGGCGTGGCGTACATCCTCAAGAACGACCACCAGCTCGACCTGCCGCGTCGCCTGCAGATCGAGTTCAGCCAGATCGTGCAGCAGCTGACCGAGGGCGAGGCCGGCGAGATCGAGCCGGCCGCGATCTGGGGGGCGTTCCAGCGCGAGTACCTGACGCGCGAGGAGCCGTACCGCCTCGAGAGCTTCAGCTCGGTCACCGCGACCGACGGCAGCGACCAGCAGGTCGTCGAGCTGCGGGTGCGTGGCGAGGTGCAGGAGTTCAAGGGCGAGGGCAACGGCCCCGTCGCGGCGTTCATCGACGGCATGCGCCAGGCAGGCGCCGACATCCGTCTGCTCGACTACTCCGAGCACGCGCTGTCGTCGGGCGGCGACGCCTTCGCGGCCTCCTACATCGAGTGCGACGTCGCGGGCGAGACGGTGTGGGGCGTCGGCATCCACGAGAACATCGTGACCGCGTCGCTGCGCGCTGTCGTGTCGGCGGCCAACCGCGCCGTCGCCCAGACCATCCCCGCCTGACGCCCCGCTGGGCCTGACGTTTCTGCAGACACGCCGCCGGCGTGTCGGTCAAAACGTCAGGCTCAGCGTCGTTCGGTGCGGCGCTGGTCGACCTCGAGGGTGACCAGCGCCAGGGCGGCCAGGGCCGCGGCCGCCAGCGAGAAGGCGATGCCCGCGGGGTCGAGCCCCCACCGGTCGGACGCGATGCCGCTGCCGATGACGGGCACGGAGATCGCGACGTAGGCGACGACGAAGAACGCCGACGTCGTGCCGGCGCGCTCGTGGGCGCCGACGCGCTGCAGCACGGCCGACAACCCCTTGCTGAACGAGATGCCCTGGCCGGCGCCGGCGACGACCGCGGCGGCGAGCATCAGCCACAACCACTCCTGCGACAGCGACACCGTGAACATCAGCATGCCGGCGGTCAGCAGCACGCAGCCGAGGTTGACGCCCGTGTCGGTCGGCAGCCGGTGCCACACGACCTGGGCCAGCACCGAGGCGGCGAACAGGGCGAAGACCACCGACACCGACACCAGCGGGTGCGGGTCGTCGACGGCCTCGCCCACGAAGCTGGGCGACACTGCGGTGAACAGGCCGCAGACCGCGAAGCCCGCGAATCCGGCGATGCCGGCGCCGACGAAGGTCGTCCGGGCCGACGCCGGCACGCTCGGTCGCTGCAGCTGCGGACGGGCGCCCGGCGTCACGTCGACCGTCTCGGGCACCTGGCTCAGCAGGGCCAGGACGAGCAGCGCCGCGACGGCGTGCACCGCGAACGTCAGGTGAACCGGCCACGGGAAGGCCGCGACGAGGGCAGCGGCGATGACCGGCCCGAGGCCGAGCCCGCCGATGTTGGCGGCAGTGGCCACCAGGGGTGCTCGCGACCGCCAACGCTCAGGTGCGGCCTCGATGACCGCCGCGGTGGCCGTGCCGACGTAGATGCCGGCCGAGACCCCCGAGACGACCCGGGCCACGAGCAGCACCCACGTGGCATCGGCGAGCAGGAACACCACGTCGCTGAGCAGTGAGGTGGCCAGGCCGGCGAGCAGCAGAGGACGTCGGCCCAGGGCGTCGGACCACCGGCCGAACACGAGCAGCGCCGCCAGCACCCCGAACGCGTACATCGCGAAGACCACCGTGATCGTCGTCAGCGAGAAGCCCAACCGCTGCTGGTACACGCCGTACATCGGTGTCGGCAGCGTCGTGCCGATCATCGTGACGAGGAACGCGAGGACCACGACGACGAAGGCGCGCGTTCCGGTGAGACGGCTCATGCGAGCCTCAACCCTGCCCACGCCCCCACGCATCCCGCAGGCGCTGTGAGCCCTGACACGGGACTCGGGACCACGGTGCTACGTCGCGTGGCTCACCCAGCCCAGCGCGTGCTCGACGGCTCGGTTCCACTGGGCCGACTCGTGGGCGCGCACCGCCGGGTCCATCGACGGTCGCCACACGGCGGCCCGGTGCCGGTGATGGGCCAGCGTGCTGAGATCGGCCCAGTAGCCGACCGTCAGCCCTGCGAGGTAGGCCGCACCGAGGCAGACGGTCTCCGAGACCAGCGGACGCTCGACCGGCACGTCGAGCACGTCGGCGACGTGCTGCATCAGCAGGTGGTTGGACGTCATGCCGCCGTCGACGCGCAGCGCCTGCAGGTCGAGACCGACGTCGTGGCGGATGGCCTCGACGACCTCCCACGTCTGCCACGCCGTCGCCTCGAGCGCGGCGCGGGCGATGTGGCCCTTGCGGATGTACGACGTCAGGCCGACGATCGTGCCGCGGGCGTCCGGGTCCCACCGCGGCGCGAACAGGCCCGAGAAGGCCGGCACGATGTAGCAGCCGCCGTTGTCGTCGACGGAGCGGGCGAGCGTCTCGACCTGGGGTGCCGTCTCGATGATCTCGAGGGAGTCGCGCAGCCACTGCACGAGCGAGCCGGTCATCGCGATCGAGCCCTCGACGGCGTACACCGGTGCGTCGTCGCCGAGGGCGAAGGCGACCGTCGGCAGGACGGTGCGCTCAGGCCGGGGCCGCTCGGTGCCGGCGTTCACGAGCAGGAAGGCGCCCGTGCCGTAGGTGCACTTGGCGTCGCCCGGCGTGAAGCACGTCTGGCCGAAGAGGGCGGCCTGCTGGTCGCCGATCGCGCCGGCGATCGGCACGCCCTCGAGGTCGCCGACGCAGGTGCCGTACACCTCGCCGCTGGGCCGGATCGTGGGCAGCACGGCCCGCGGGACGTCGAGCAGGTCGAGCATCGTGTCGCTCCACGTGAACGTCGTCAGGTCCATCAGCATGGTGCGGCTGGCGTTGGTGACGTCGGTGACGTGGACGCCGCCGTCGACCCCGCCGGTGAGGTTCCAGATCAGCCAGGACTCCATCGTCCCGAACAGCACCTCGCCGCTCTCCGCCCGGTCGCGAAGGCCCGGCCGGTGGTCGAGCAGCCAGCGCAGCCGTGGCCCGGCGAAGTAGGTGTGAGGTGGAAGGCCGGTGATGTCGACGATGCGTTCGTCCTCGCCGCGCGCGACCAGCTCGGCGACGATGTCGGCCGTGCGCGTGTCCTGCCACGTGATCGCCGGGCCGAGCGAGCGGCCCGTCGTGCGGTCCCAGACCACCGTGGTCTCGCGCTGGTTGGCGATGCCCAGGGCAGCGACGTCGCGCACGCCGACCCTGGCCTGGTCGAGGGCCTCGGGCACGAGGCGTCGCACGTGACGCCAGATCTCGTCGGCGTCGTGCTGCACCCAGCCCGGGTGCGGGAAGGTCTGCTGGTGCTCGCGCTGGGCGAGCGACCGCGTGCGTCCCTGGCGGTCGAACAGCATGCACCGGGACGACGTCGTGCCCTGGTCGATCGCCGCGACGACCGTGCTCATCCCCGGACGCCCAGCGACCGGGAGATGGCCGCCGCGGTCTCGACGGTGGCCGCGACGACCTCGTCCCGCGGGGCCCCGACGGAGTGGAAGACCCGCTCGAGCGGCCCCGACACCGCGACCGCACCCACGCCGAGCCCGCCGAACCCGCGCAGCGGCACCGACACGGCACCCACCCCGGGTGTGAACTCGCCGTGCTCGTCGGCCCACCCCCGCTCGCGGACGCGGGTCATCTCGACGTCGAAGGCGGCCCGTCGAGTCAGCGTGCGACGGGTGTAGCCGTCGAGCTCGGGGCTGGGGGAGGCGATGCCCGCCGCGAACGCCAGCACGACCTTGCCCAGCGCCGTCGCGTGGAACGGCAGCACCTCGTCGACACGCAGGTCCTGGTCGGAGTCGTCGGGCCGGAACACGTGGTGGACGATCCGCGCGCCGTCGCGCTGCGGCACCGCGATGAGCACCTCGAGCCGAGTGCGCGACGCCAGCGCATCCGCCCAGTTCATCGCCAGCGACCGCAGGTCGTGCGGGTCGATGCCGGCGCGGTGGAGGTGCCGCACCCCGTCGCCGAGGGAGTAGTCGGACGTCACGTGGTCCTGGTGGACGAAGCCGGCGTCGCGCAGGGTGCGGATGATGCCGAACGCCGTGGGCTTGGCCAGCCCCAGGGTTCCGGCGACCTCCGACAGGCGCAACGGCCCCGCGGCGCCGGCGAGCAGGCGCAGGATCGCCGTCGCGCGCTCGACCGACTGGATGGATCGGGTCATGGCTCGACCCTACGCGCGTTCGACGATGCCGAACGGCGGGGCTTGGCGTAGGTCACACCCGTGCCTAGCGTGCGATGTGGTGGCAACGACGCCACCGAAGCATCGGGAGGTACGGATGAAGAAGTCGACGCTGTGGGGTGAGCTCAGTGCCGAGATGTTCGGCACCATGATCATCATCCTGTTCGGGGCAGGCGTGGTGGCCCAGGTCGTGACGGGTGACGGAGCGGCGGGCGACCACGACTCGATCGCCTGGGCGTGGGGCATCGGCGTGACGTTGGGCATCTACGTCGCCGCGCGTCTGTCGGGGGCGCACCTCAACCCCGCCGTCACGATCGCGCTGGCCGCGTTCAAGGGATTCGAGTGGCGCAAGGTCGCGCCCTACATCGGCGCCCAGGTCGTCGGGGCGTTCGTCGGTGCGTTGATCATCCGCGCCACGTACGCCGACCTCATCGGCAAGATCGACCCCCATCACACGTACGACACCCAGGGCATCTTCTCGACGTCGCCGACGGCCGGCGTCTCGATCCCGAGCGCCTTCCTCGACCAGGTGGTCGGCACCGCCGTCCTCGTCTTCGTGATCTTCGCGCTGACGACGGCGACGAACAACCCTCCGATGGCCAACATCGGTCCGGTCGTCGTGGGCCTGCTGGTCGTCGGCATCGGCATGGCGCTGGGCGGCAACGCGGGCTACGCCATCAACCCCGCCCGCGACTTCGGCCCGCGCCTCGCCTCGTGGATCACGGGATACGGCGACGCATGGTTCAGCACGGCCGGTGACCATCCGCTGTACTTCTGGCTCCCGATCGTCGCGCCGATCATCGGCGGCCTGGTGGGCGGCGGTCTGTTCACGTACCTCATCGAGGCGCACCTGCCGGACGAGCCCGAGGCGATCACCGTCTCCGAGCCCACGACGCAGAGCTAGCCCACCTACACCCACATCCTTCACGAGAACGACACGAGAGGCAGCACCATGGCTGAGTACATCGGATCGATCGACCAGGGCACCACGAGCACGCGCTTCATGATCTTCGACCACGGCGGCAACGAGATCGCCCGCCACCAGCTCGAGCACGAGCAGATCCTCCCGCAGGCCGGCTGGGTCGAGCACGACCCGACCGAGATCTGGGAGCGCACGTCGTCGGTCGTCCAGTCGACCCTCAACAAGGCCGGGCTCGACGCGGGCGACCTCGCCGCCCTGGGCATCACCAACCAGCGCGAGACCACCGTCGTCTGGAACAAGAACACCGGCCGGCCGTACTACAACGCGATCGTCTGGCAGGACACCCGCACCGACCGCATCGCCAGCGCCCTCGACCGCGACGAGCGCGGCGACATCATCCGTCGCAAGGCGGGTCTGCCGCCCGCGACCTACTTCTCGGGCGGCAAGATCCAGTGGATCCTCGAGAACGTCGACGGCGTCCGCGAGGCGGCCGAGAAGGGCGACGCGATCTTCGGCAACACCGACAGCTGGATCATCTGGAACCTCACGGGCGGTCGCAACGGCGGGGTGCACGTCACCGATCCCACCAATGCCAGCCGCACCATGCTGATGGACCTCGAGACGCTGCAGTGGGACGACGAGCTGCTCGGCTTCTTCGACATCCCACGCTCGATGCTGCCCGAGATCAAGCCGTCCTCGACGGCCGAGCCGTACGGCGTCACGCTGGCCGACGGTCCGTTCAGCGGCGAGGTGCCGATCACCGGGATCCTCGGCGACCAGCAGGCCGCCACGGTGGGCCAGGTCTGCTTCGCGCCCGGCGAGGCCAAGAACACCTACGGCACCGGCAACTTCATGCTGCTCAACACCGGCACCGAGCTGGTCCGCAGCAACGCCGGCCTGCTGTCGACGGTCTGCTACCAGTTCGGCGACGACGCCCCGGTGTACGCGCTCGAGGGGTCGATCGCGGTCACCGGTTCGGCCGTGCAGTGGCTGCGCGACCAGCTGGGCATCATCTCGGGCGCTTCGCAGTCGGAGTCGCTGGCCCGCCAGGTCGACGACAACGGCGGCGTGTACTTCGTCCCGGCCTTCTCGGGGCTCTTCGCGCCGTACTGGCGCTCGGACGCCCGCGGGGCGATCGTCGGCCTGTCGCGCTTCAACAACAACGCGCACCTGGCCCGCGCCACGCTCGAGTCGATCTGCTACCAGTCGCGCGACGTCGCCGAGGCGATGGAGAAGGACTCCGGCGTCGTGCTCGAGGTGCTCAAGGTCGACGGGGGAGTGACGGCCAACGAGCTGTGCATGCAGATCCAGTCCGACATCCTCGGCGTGCCGGTCAGCCGTCCGGTCGTGGCCGAGACGACGGC
>JBEVGQ010000257.1:0-11366 GCA_040511655.1 Aeromicrobium sp.
GCCGCGAGGGGGCCCGCGTCGGCCTCGAAGAATTCCAAGAGACCCACTACCTCAGCATCGCCTGGCCCTGACCAAGCTCACGGGGCGGTGTAGAAGAGGCGCTTGTTGACGAACTCGTCCATGCCGAGGGGGCCGAGCTCGCGGCCGAAGCCGGAGCGCTTGACGCCGCCGAACGGGATCTCGGCACCCTCGCCCGCGGTGGTGTTGACGTTGGCCATGCCCACCTCGAGGCGCTCGGCCAGCGAGCGCGCCCGCTTCTCGTCGACCGCGAACACCGAGCCGCCGAGACCGTAGGTCGTGTCGTTGGCCAGCTCGAGCGCCTCGTCGTCCGATCCGACCGAGTAGACCACCGCGACCGGCCCGAACAGCTCTTCGGAGTACGCGCGCATGTCCTTGGTGATGCCCGTCAGCACCGCCGGCGTGTAGTGCGCGTCGGGGCCGTCGCTCAGCACACCGCCGGCGTGCAGGGTCGCACCCTTGGAGACGGCGTCCTGCACCTGCTCGTGCAGGGTCTCCGCGGCCTTGCGCGACGACAGCGGCGAGAACGCGTCGAGGGCGAGGGCCTTCTCGGTCAGCTTGCCCACGAAGTCGTCGAAGAGGTCGTTCATCACGATCATGCGCTTGTTGGAGTTGCAGGCCTGCCCGGTGTTGTACATGCGGTAGCCCCACGCGGCGTCCGCGACGGCGTCGAGGTCCTCGGTGTCGAGCACGACCATGGGGTCGGAGCCGCCGAGCTCGAGCACGCACTTCTTGAGGTTCTTGCCGGCGAGCGCGGCCACCACGGCGCCTGCGCGCTCCGAACCGGTCAGCGACACCCCGGCCACCCGCGGGTCGGCGATGATCGTCTCGACCTGGTCGAACGTCGCGAAGACGTTGACGTAGGCACCCTTCGGCACGCCCGCGTCGTCCATGATCTTCTGCACCGCCAGCGCCGACCGCGGCACCGACTCGGCGTGCTTGAGGATGATGGTGTTGCCCAGCATCAGGTTGGGCGCCGCGAAGCGGGCGATCTGGTAGAACGGGAAGTTCCAGGGCATGACGCCCAGCAGCGGGCCCACCGGCAGCTTCTGCACGACCGCGCGGCCGCCCGTGATGCCCTTGATCTCCTGGTCGGCGGCCAGGGTCGGGCCCTCGTCGGCGAAGTAGTCGAAGATCGCCTGGCAGAACTCGGCCTCCTCGACGCCCTCGGAGGCCGGCTTGCCCATCTCGGTCGTCGCGATGGCCGCCAGCTCGTCGGCGCGCTCGGCGAAGAGCGCCGCGACCCGCTTGACCACGACCGCCCGCTCGGCGATCGGCACGTCCTTCCACGTCCGGTAGGCCGCGTGCGCCGACGACAGCGCCGACTCGATCTCGGCATCGGTGGCGTGGTCGAACGTCTCCACGACCTCGCCGGTCGACGGATCGGTGACCTGGTAGGTGGGACTGGTCATGCGGTGCTCCTTCGGATGGGTGGGGATCACGCTGCCGGGCAGGATGGTCCGACGTTACCGCGTTGCCGGTTGAGAACGACTGATACCAGCGTAGATCAACGAGATCACGACGAATCCCGCCGTCATGACCAGGCAGATCGACGAAACCGTGAGCCCACCAAGCTCGGCCACGTCGAGGAACCCGTACGGCACGGGCGCGGTCGTGGTGGGCGTCAGCGCGTACACCGGATCGGCCACCTCGGCCCGCACCAGCGTGTAGGCCAGCCACGCGACGGGAAAGGCCAGCGACCACAGGGCCGTCCGCTCCAGACGCGTGCGCGGTCGCAGGGCCACGAAGCCGATGACGGTCATCACGGGCACGACGTAGTGGAAGATCTTGTCGAACCACCACTCGGCGCCCTCGAAGTCGGCGTTGCCGGCCAGAAGCGTCGCATAGACCACGCCGGTGACCGTGATCGCGGTGAGGCTGCCGAGCCGCAAGACGCCGAACGCGGTGCCCCCTCGGTCTGGCCTGTGCACGAGCAGCGCCGACGTGACCAGCACCAGGATGTTCGACTCGATCGTGAAGTAGCTGACGAAGTTGGCCAGCGAGCTGCCACGGTCGATCGTGATCGCCGTCTGGCCGATCAGTGCGACCGCGCACAGCAGCACGACGAGTCCGTGCCAGGTGCGGGTCACGCATCGACGATAGTCGTCGCCGGACGTGTGTGCGATCAGTCGCGCTGCACGAGGGTCACGAGCATCCGCAGGTCAGGACGGTTCACGCGGCCGTGACGGTAGTCGATAGCCTGAGGTCCGCCCCGAGGAGGAACGTGTCAGAGCACATCCGTGGAGACCATCACGTCCGTCGCGTCGGCTCGTCGCGCCTGCTCGTCGAGCCCCCGGTGCGCGTGCTGGGCGACCTCTTGCTGCGGTCGGACACGCGGGTCGGGTGCTTCACCGAGTTCGGCCAGCACGTCGAGGTGCAGGCCGCCGACATCGGCCGCTACAGCGAGATCGGCAACAACTCCACGATCGGCGCGACCGGTCACCCGCTGACGTGGATGGGCGTCTCGGCCTTCCAGTACAAGGCGGCCACGTGGGGATGGCACCCGGCGGCGGCCGAGTCCGAGGTGGTCGACCCCGAGGCCGGCGGACGCCAGTCGTTCCGCAGCGTCGGCCCCGACCGGGCCTGGATCGGCAACGACGTCTGGCTGGGCGCCGGCGTCGTCGTGCTGCGGGGCGTGACGATCGGCGACGGCTGCATCGTGGCGGCCAACGCCGTCGTCACCAAGGACCTGCCGCCGTACACGATCTGCGGCGGGCTGCCGGCCAAGGTCATCAGGAAGCGCCTGCCCGACGCCGTCCGTGACGAGCTGGTCGCGCTGCAGTGGTGGCGCCACTCCCCCAACCAGCTCGCGGGCATCCCCTTCGACGACCCGGCTGCGGCCGCGACGGCGCTCCGCCCCCGCATCGAGGCCGGTCTCGAGCCGTACGACCCGGGATTCGTCGAGATCCCCAAGCCCGAGGAGCCTCGACGCCGCTTCGCCCGCTTCCGCTGACCCACGCCTGCCCCAGCCGTTGCGACAGTGCGCCGGTCGCGGTGGAATGAAGGATGCGATCCATCTGGAAGGGCGCCGTCAGCTTCGGCCTGGTCAGCGTGCCCGTCAAGGTCTACAGCGCGACCGAGAACCACGACCTGCCGCTGCACCAGGTGCACGCGGCCGACGGCGGCCGCATCCGCTACCAGCGCCGGTGCGAGGTCTGCGGCAAGGTCGTCGACTACGGCGACATCGACAAGGCCTACGACGACGGCGGCCAGACCGTCGTGCTGACCGACGAGGACATCAAGTCGCTCCCGGCCGAGCGCAATCACGAGATCGAGGTCGTCGAGTTCGTGCCCGCCGACCAGGTCGACGTCCTGCGCCTCGACAAGAGCTACTACCTCGAGCCCGAGGCCCAGACGATCAAGCAGTACACGCTGCTGCGTCGTGCGCTCGAGGACTCCGACCGCACCGCGATCGTCCGCTTCGCCCTGCGCCAGAAGACCCGCCTCGCCGCGCTGCGTGTGCGCGGCGACGTGCTCCTGCTGCAGACGCTGCTGTGGGACGACGAGGTGCGCTCGCCCACGTTCGACGTCCTGAAGGAGACCCCGCGCATCACGCAGAAGGAGCGCGACATGGCCGCCCAGCTCGTCGACTCCCTCACCGGCGACTTCGACAGCGCCGCATTCACCGACGACTACCAGGAGCAGCTGCGCACCTTGGTCGAGGCCAAGCTCGAGCAGGGCGCCGCGCTCGACACCGATGCGACCTTCGGCGAGCAGGAGAGCGACGACGACGCCGACGTGGTCGACCTGATGGAGGCGCTCAAGCGCAGCATCGACCGCAAGAAGACCGCGACCAAGAAGACCCCGGCCAAGAAGAGCGCGGCGACGAAGAAGACTGCGGCCTCGAAGAAGGCTCCCGCCAAGAAAAAGGCTCCCGCCAAGAAGACAACCGCCAAGAAGTCGTCGCGCCCGCGAGCTAGCTGACCGAGGCGTCCTGGTCGGCGGGGGCCGAGAACGTCGCGTCGGGCGAGTCGCGGTGGTCGACGACCCACTCCGCGACGTAGCGCAGCTTGACGTTGTGCGACTGCGACTGACGCCGCAAGAACTCGAAGGCCCGGTCGGCGTCGATGTCGAAGCGCTCCATCAAGATGCCCTGCGCCTGCCCGATGAGCTTGCGCGCGTCGATCGCTACCTGCAGGCCCTCCTCGTTGTGGGCGTTGGCGATCGCGATGGACGCGTGACGCACGAAGATCGTCGCGACGGCCAGGTCGTCCTCGTCGAACGCGCCGACCCGCTCGGCGTAGAGGTTGAGCGATCCGTAGCGGCGCGACTTCGTCTCCAGCCGCAGGCTCAGGGCGCTGCGCAGGCCGAGCTCGGCCACGGCCGGGCCCCACTTCGCCCAGCGCGGGTCGACGCGGACGTCGTCGGAGTGGTAGTGGTCGTGGCCGTCGATCGCATCGAGGCACGGTCCCTCGTCGTGGATGATCTGCAGGCTGTGCGACTCGCCGACCCGCTGCGAGGTGGCGGCCGCGGTCTCGATCTGGTTGCGGGCGTGCACCAGCATGATGCCGGCCTCGTCGCAGCCGATCGCGAGCTTGGCGTACTCGGCGATGCGCTCGATCGTGCTCTCCGCCGTCGGGGCGTCATGGAGGTCGAGGGCCATCTGCGAGAAGAACGTCAGACTTTCCATCGATGACACCTTTCGAAGATCGGGGCGCCTCATCGCGACGACCTCGTCGCGACGGCCGCCCGGTCGACGTGCGACCGCGGTTTGGATGTGAGCGCCCAGGGTACTGCGCCATGGGTGTCGTTCCGCAACGAACCGTCACGGTTCGCCACGGAGCCGGCGCCCGTCGTCTCGAAGCTCCACGAAGGGATGGCCACATGATCGCCGATCTCCACCTGGCAGGTCCCACTGTCACGCTGTTCGGCAGCCGCGACGCCCTCGACGCTGCCCTCAGCGACGAGCTCGGCCGGCGAGGCTGCAGCACGCACTCCGTCACCACGCCGATGGGCTGGCTCACCTCGGTGACCCATGCCGTCGTGCGTCTCGACACCCGCGCCGGCGAGCAGGCGCTGTCCGATCTCACGTCGCGTCAGATCCCCGCGGCCCACGTGGTCGCGGTGTGCGCCACCTCCGACGACGAGGTGGCCCACGCCAGGCTCGACAGCCTGTGCCGCCAGTGCGGCGACAGCCACGACGTGTCGATGATCTGGCACGCACCGTTCGGCCTGCCGACCGGCGGTCTCGACGGAGCGCTCGTGCGAGCGTCCGAGCTGGCCTCGTCGATCGTCGACCACATCGGTTCGCAGGACGCCGCCCCGGCCTTCTCCAGCAGCACCTTCGCGCCGCGGCGTCTCGACAGCGCTCACTGAACCCTCCGCTCGCGGGCCCGGTCGTCGAACATGCCGACGGTCGCCCGGATGTCCCACAGCGTGCTCACCGCGTCCTGGGTCACGACCCGGATCGCAGGAGCGCCGTCGACGACATCGCACGTCGCGACGACGCCGTCGTGCAGCGCGAACTCGTGCAGCAGGTCGACCTGCACTCGGGGGTCACTGAGCGTGAACACCCAGGTGATGCGTGGCAACGGCTGCTCTTTCCGGATCGCGAAGCAGACGGCTGCTGCTGAACCGGCGGAACAACATTACCAACGGCGACCGCACTGAGCAGTGCGGGCCGCCGGCTGGACGAAAGCGGCTACGCCGCGTCGACCGAGGCGCGCACGCGCAGCTGCTCGAGCAGCTTGGACAGCCGGCGCGAGACCTGCATCTGGCTGACGCCGACGATGTCGGCGATCTCCTGCTGGGTGCGGTCCTCGACGAACCGCAGGCGCAGCAGCTCGCGCTCGTCGTCACTGAGGTCCTGGCACAGGGGTCCGACCGTGACCCAGTCGTCGATGAAGGAGTAGGCCGGCTCGTCCCAGCGCAGGGTCTCGCCCAGCGGCTGACCGTCCTCGCGCATCGGCTGGTCGAGCGACGTCGGCGAGAAGCAGCCGCGGGCAGCCATGGCCTCACGGACGTCGGACTCCGACGCGTCGATCTCCTGCGCGATCTCGGAGACCAGCGGCGTGCGCGAGTCGCTCTGCAGCCGACGCTCGGACGCCGCCGTGATGTCGGCCTGCATCTGCTGGATGCGGCGGGGCGGGCGCACGCTCCAGCAGTGGTCGCGGAAGTGCTTCTTGATCTCGCCGAGGATCGTCACCGTCGCGAACGGGACGAACTCGCCGCGATCGTGGTGGAAGCCGCGGATGGCCTTGACCAGCGCGAAGTTGGCGACCTGCACGAGGTCGTCGCGGTCGACGCCGCGGCCGGCGTAGCGACCGGCCAGGTGGCGGGCGAGCCCGAGGTGGCGACGGACGACCTCGTCCTCGATGCGAGCGCGCTCGGTAGGAGATGCGGCCGACGCGGCCTCGAGCATGGCGGCGGTGTCGTCGGCGTGGATCTGGGTGACTTGCGTGGGAGCAGAATTCACGATGACTCTCTAAAGGTCTCGATCCATTGCGGGCTTCTGCTCAACCAGCGCTCTCACCATCGCACCTCGGAGCAAGATTGCGCAAGACTTGTTCAGTCAATTCTGACTAGGTCACGTAGTAGAAAGGAACTACGCGCGACGAAATGCGTCGCACGGCAGGGGTTTCGTCAACCGCGCCGCGGGTACAACTATTTTCCTCAGATCGCGACATCCACGGCCACCGAGAGGGCATCCGATGGCGACCAGCACCGAGAACGTCACGGTCGCGGGTCGGCGACTCCGCCTCACGCACCCCGACAAGGTCGTCTATCCGTCCACCGGCACGACCAAGGCCGATGTCATCGCGTACTGCCTCACCGTCGCCCGGCACATGCTGCCGCACGTGACGGGGCGCATCGTGACGCGCAAGAGATGGGTCGACGGCGTCGGCACCGCCGAGCGGCCCGGCGACGTGTTCTTCGAGAAGAACCTCCCCGACTCGGCCCCGTCGTGGATCCGGCGGGTCGTCATCGATCACCGCGACCACACCAACACGTACCCGGTCTTCGACGACGGGGCGTCTCTCGCATGGGCGGGGCAGGTCGGTGCGCTCGAGCTGCACGTGCCGCAGTGGCGCGTCGACGCCGGCGGCGTCCCGCAGCGTCCCGACCGCCTCGTGCTCGACCTCGATCCCGGCCCTGGCACCGGCCTGCCCGAGTGCGTGACCGTGGCGAAGGCCGCCCGGGGGCTCCTGCGCGACGTCGGCCTGCAGGCCGTGCCGGTCACCAGCGGCAGCAAGGGCATCCACCTGTACGCCGCCCTCGACGGCAGCAACGACTCCGACTACGTCAACGCCTTCGCCCACGAGATCGCCAAGACCCTGGAGTCCGAGCTGCCCGATCTGGTCGTGAGCTCGATGCGCAAGAGCGAGCGCACCGACAAGGTGCTGGTCGACTGGAGCCAGAACAACGGCAACAAGACCACGGTCGCGCCGTACTCGTTGCGCGGCACCACCGAGCCCCGTGTCGCCGTGCCACGCACCTGGCGCGAGCTCGGCGACGACCTGCAGCAGCTGACGCTCGACGACGTGCTCGCCCGGATGCGTCGTCGCAAGGACCCGCTCGCCCAGCTCGGCACCGACCCGCCGGCGACCGGGGCTGCCGCGCGCGACGACACGAGAAGTGAAAGTCTCGACTCAGCAGCACCGCACTGACCGGCGCAACACCCCCGACCAGCCACCACCAGCCGACCCAACCGAACACCCAAGGGAGCACGACATGACGAGGCCGTTCAAGAACAAGACCCTCCGCGACAAGCTGGAGGCCCAGCTGAGCGATCTGGCCGAGCAGACCGACGACCTGCGCAAGCAGGTAGCCGACCGCGCGCCGGTCGTCCGCGACCAGCTCATCGAGCAGACCGGCGAGCTGCGCAAGCAGGTCGCCGACCGCGCTCCCGCAGTTCGCGACCAGATCGTGTCGCACCTGCCCGACCGTGACCAGCTGCTCGACCTGCGCGACGACCTGTTCGACCGCCTGCCCGAGAACGTGCAGGACCGTCTGCCCGAGAAGGTCAAGCCGCAGCGCAAGCGTCTGCGCCGCGTCGCGGCCGTGGGCATCCTCACCGGTGCCGGAGCCGCGGCCTTCGCGATCCTGAAGCGCAAGGGCGACGCCCCGGCGCCGTACGTCGCCCCCGTCCCGCCGCCGGCGGCCACCACTCCTGCGCCGGCTCCGGCGCCGACGGACGTGACGGGCGGGCCGGACGCAGGCACCGCGCCGAAGAACTAGCCGCCGACGCGATTGACCGCCAAGGGGCGGGGTATGAGGGGGCAACCCTTCATCCCCGCCCCCTTGAGGTTCACCATGACGATCGAGCTCGACCCCACCTGGACGACCCCCGAGCTGGACGCGGTCCGAGAGCTGCTCGAGAGCTCGGTGACGCGCATCGAGGCCGAGCTCGTGGTGCTCGGCGCCGACACGACCGGCGACGTGTCGGCCCCGACGACCGAGATCCTCCACGACGAGCTCGACGTCGCCTCGCAGCGCTCCGAGCTGCTGCAGGACGCGGTGCAGGCCGCCAACGCCGCAGCCATCCTGGCGCAGATCAAGCACGTCCTCGCACGCCTCGATGCGGGCCTCTACGGGGCCTGCGAGTCGTGCTCGGGCACCATCTCCCGTGCTCGGCTCGAGGCGTTCCCACGCGCCACGCTGTGCATGGGATGCGTGGCCTGACCGCCATCTGAGCGCCCAGGGCGATAGCCTTGCGGGCGAACCGGTTGAGCCACCAGGCGGTGCGCCCTACGAGAGACGCCTTGTGATACCTGACCCGAGTGGTGCCGCGGCCCACACGCCGGCCTACTCGACGCCGGACCTGACCAACTGCGAGCGCGAGCCCATCCACATCCCGGGTGCCATCCAGCCTCACGGTCTGCTGCTCGCGCTCGACGCCGAGCACCGCGTCGTGACCGTGTCGCGCAACTGCGCACAGCTGCTCGGACGTCCCGCGCACGACCTCATCGGCACCGACGTGGGCGACGCGATGGGCCGCGAGCCTGCGGCCTCCGTGGCACAGGCCGTCGCCGCAGACGACATGAGCACGCCCATCCGCACCACGATGCCTCCCGGCCACGGCGACCTCGCCGGCGAAGAGGTCGACGTCATCGTGCATCGCTCGGGCGGACGGATCGTCGTCGAGGTCGAGCCCGTCACGACGCCGGTGCCGAGCCAGACCGTGTCGTACCGCTCGGCCCGTGCCGCGGTCACGCGGCTCACGCAGTCGTCGACGACCGCCGAGCTCTGCCAGCAGCTCGCGTCCGAGATCCGTCACCTGACGGGCTTCGACCGCGTCATGGTCTACCGCTTCGACGCCGAGTGGAACGGCGAGGTCGTGGCCGAGGACCGCCGCGAGGACCTCAACCCGTTCCTCGGCCTGCACTACCCGTCGACCGACATCCCGGCTCAGGCGCGACGGCTCTACACCGTCAACTGGACCCGGCTGATCGCCGACATCCACTACTCCCCGGTGTCGCTCGAGCCGGTCATCGACCCGTCGACGGGCGCGCCGCTCGACCTGTCGCACTCGGTGCTGCGCAGCGTGTCGCCGATCCACATCGAGTACCTCTCGAACATGGGCGTCTCCGCGTCGATGTCGGTGTCGATGGTCAAGGACGGGCTTCTCTGGGGGCTCGTCGCGTGCCACCACTACTCCGGACCGCTGCGCGTGCCGTACGACGCGCGATCGGCCGCGGAGTTCCTCGGCCAGACCGCCTCGCAGCTGATCGACGACCGCGAACGCGCCGACACGCACACCGACGAGCTGCGGGCCAGCGTCACGCTTGCCCGCATCACCGCCTCGCTCGCCGCCGACACCCGCCCGCTCTACGACGCCCTGCTCGACGACCAGCGGCTGCTCGAGCTCGTCGACGCCCAGGGCGCGGCCATGTATGTCGACGGTCGCCTGCTGACGGTCGGCGAGGTTCCGTCCGAGGCCGACCTGCATCGCATCGCGCGCCAGCTCGACGGTCCCGGCGGGCTGCCCACGGCGTCCGACCACCTCAGCGCGCTGGCACCCGAGCTCGCGCACGTCGCCGACGTCGCCGCCGGCGCACTGCACGTCGGCAACGGCCCCGACCGCTGGCTGATGTGGCTGCGCCCTGAGATCGAGCGCACCGTCGACTGGGGCGGCGACCCCACCAACAAGGCGCTCGCGCTCGCCGAGAATCCCAACGTCCGTCTGAGCCCGCGCAGGTCGTTCGCCAAGTGGCGCCAGGTCGTGCGTGGGCGCAGCGCTCCGTGGCTCGCCTGGCAGGTCGCCGTGGCCCAGAGCCTGCGCGAGCACCTGTCGAGCGAGCTGCTGCGCCGCAGCCAGGAGCACACCGCGATCGCCGAGTCGCTGCAGCGGACCGTCGTGCTCGAAGAGGCTCCGTCGGTCGAGGGCCACGACGTCCTCGCCCGCTACCGTCCGGCCAAGGGCAGCCAGCTCGGCGGTGACTGGTGGGATGCCTTCCACCTGCCCGACGGGCGCTTCGTCGTCAGCGTCGGCGACGTCGCCGGGCACGGCGTGACGGCCGCGACGGCGATGGCGCAGGTGCGCACGGCCCTGCGCGCGTACATGTTCGACGGCCACTCGCCGGCTGCGTGCCTCGACCGTCTCGACGTCCTGGTGCAGTCGCTGCTGCCGGGCCAGACCGCGACGGCGGTGGTCGTGGTGCTCGACCCCCGCACCGGCGAGGTCGAGCTCGCCAACGCGGGGCATCCGCCCCTGCTGCTGCTCACCGACGGCGAACCCCGCGTGATGCCGCACTCCGGTCGGCCGCTGCTCGGGGTGGCACACGGCGCGGCGCGCACCGACCGCCTGACGTTGGCCGACGGCGACATCCTGCTGGCCTACACCGACGGCCTGGTCGAGCGTCGCGGCGTCGAGATCGACGTCTCGATCGAGCGTCTCGCATCGGCCGCCGGCGGATCCGACCACTCCGACACCCTGGACGCCTGGATCGACGACCTGCTGACGGCCGTCCCGGGCACGCTCGACGACGACCTGACCGTCGTCGCCCTGCGCCGCCTCACCGCTCCGACGGGAGAGCCATCATGAGCCTGACCATCACCGACCGAGTCCGCGGCGAGTTCGATGTCATCGAGCTGGCCGGCGACATCGACGTCGAGACTGCGCGCACCCTGCGCGCGCACATCGTCGAGCGCTTCAGCGGCTCGACCTCGCGGGTCGTCGTCGACCTGTCCGGCGTCGACTTCATGGACTCGTCGGGCCTCGGCGCGCTGGTCAGCGGATGGCAGCTGAACCGCGAGGAGGGCGCGTTCCGCGTCGCGGGCGCCAACTCGATCGTCCGTCGCGTGCTGTCGATCACGGGCATGGAAGACGTCTTCGCGCTGTACGAGAGCGTCGACGACGCCACTGCTGGCTGACTGCTCCCTGGGCCTGACGTTTCTGCAGACGCGCC
>JBEVGQ010000258.1:0-7016 GCA_040511655.1 Aeromicrobium sp.
CTGGGCCAGCAGGATGCCGGGTACCGACGCTCCGGGTGTATCCAGCACCTCGGAGGTCGGCAGCTCGGGGGCGTCCTCGTCGTCGGCGGACTCCGCCGATGCGAGGACGTCGGCCCATGCGAGCGGCGTGAAGATCACGCCGACGCGGGCCAGCTCGGGGGCGACGGGCGCCACGATCGACTCGGCACGCTCGACGAGCGACTCGAGGTCGGCCTCGAGGGCGAAGTCGCGGATCAGTCCGGACAGCGGCACCAACCAGGCTGCACCCTGCCCACCGAAGGCGATCGCGTACGGCGAGCCGCCGACCAGGCGGTCGACGAGAGCACCGCGGCGCTCGGAGGTGGGGCTGGAGACGAGCGGGGTGTCGAACGTGGTCACGTGGTATCCCTCGGGGTACTGCCGTCGCTGGATCGACGGGCGGTCCCACCATCTTCGCAAAACATGAGGGGTTCCTCAACTTTAATGCGAGGGATTCCTCATGTTTTTCTGAGAAGTGGATCACGTCCAGCTGCTCGATCTCGACACGACGCCGAAACGTCCCGGTCGTACGATGAAAACGGGGGTTACACATGGAGATCGACACCAGGCACCTGCGGATGGTCAAGGCTGTGGCGGACGAAGGCAGCATCACCCGGGCCGCCACCGCGCTCGGCACCACCCAACCTGCACTCACCCGCCAGCTGCGGCGCGTCGAGGAGCACCTCGGCGGCCCCCTGTTCGAGCGGTCGCGAGCGGGTGCCGAGCTGACCCCGCTCGGACGCGTCGTGGTCGGGCGGGCGCACGCCGTGCTCTCGGTCATCGACTCCCTCCAGGCCGAACCGGTCGGCGGAGCGGCCCATCTCGTGCCGGCGCAGGTGCGCATCGGCGTCAAGTTCGGCAACGCCCTCGTGGGGCTGATCCGCGGGCTGCGCTCGGTGGTGCCGAGCGCCGAGATCGTCACCGAGAGCGAGACCCGCATCGACGGCCTGCTCGACCTGCTCAGCTCGCACCGCCTCGACTTCGCGGTCGTCCACGAGTTCGTCGGCCACGAGCTGACGCTCGACCCACGCCTGCGGGTGCGGCCCGTCGGCTGCGAGCCGGCCTTCGTCCTGCTCGCGGCCGACCACCCCCTCGCCGACCAGCCCGAGCTCGAGCTCTCCCAGCTGCGCGACGAGAAGTGGCTGATGTCGCCGCTCGACGTCGACCGCGAGGCAGACTGCATGACCCGTATCTGCTTCGAGGCCGGCTTCACGCCCGTCATCAGCCACTACCTCAGTGACGGGCACGCGATCGAGCTCATCCGTGCCGGTGAGGCCATCGCACTCAGCACGCCCACCAATCGAGACTCCGGCATGGTGCTCAAGCCGCTGGTCGGCACGCCGATGCGCACCCGGCGGTTGCTGCTGGTCGACCGCGACAATCCCTTCGTCGAGCACCTCGACAAGCTCGCCCGGTTCACCGCCGACACCTTGGCCGAGACGCTCGAGAAGCAGCCCGTCTACAAGGCCTGGAAGGACCTCCACGGCCCCCTGCCTGCCGGTCCGCGACCACGGCGGGGGGCCCTCACGGCGTCGTAGGCACCTCGGGGGCATGCCCACTTGGCATGAACCGGACGCGACGGAATGGCTACCGTCCTGCCTACCGCCCCACCGAGAGGACCACGCATGAAGAAGGTCATTGCCGTCGCAGGCACCGCCCTGCTGGCCACCGGGCTCGCCGTCACGGCGCCGTCATCCGGCGTCGCCGCCACGAGCCCCACGTCCGATGCCGTCAGCGCGGCCAAGGACTACATCCAGGAGAACCCCGGCAAGGTTCGCGGCACCTCCGCCGACTCCTTCGCCGTCACCGGCACCTCGACGTCCGACGACGGTGCCTCCCACGTCCGGTTCTCGCGGACGTACAAGGGCCTGCCCGTGCTGGGCGGCGATCTCGTCGTCCACCTGACGCCCGCCGAGCGCGTCACCGGCACGTCCGTCGCCCAGGCCCGGGCGATCAAGGTCGCGACGAAGCCGGCGGTCGCCAAGACGGTCGCGCAGCGCGCGGCCGAGTCGGCCTCGCCCGCCGCGTCCGCCGACGCCGCAGCGGCCCAGCTCGTCGTCGACGCCCGCGCCGGCACCCCGGCCCTCGCGTACCGCACGGTCGTGACGGGCGTCCAGGCCGACGGCCAGACTCCCAGCCGCCGCATCGTCGTCACGGACGCCTCGACCGGCTCCGTCCGCTCGAGCGACGAGACGATCCTGACCCCGATCACGGTGGGCACGGCCTCGGGGGCCGCGCCGGCCGCATCTGCCTCACCGACCGCCACGGCGTCCGGCACCGGCCGGGGCATCTTCATCGGCACCGTGCCGCTCAGCACCAGCACCGGCTCGTCGGGCTACACGCTGGTCGATGCCGTCCGCGGCAACGGTCGCACGTGCGACCTCAAGAACCGCACGTCCGGCACGTGCACGACGTTCACCGACGCCGACAACGCGTGGGGCAACGGCTCGTACACCGATCGCGCCTCGGCGGCGGTCGACGCGCACTACGGCGCCTCGACGACGTTCGACTACTTCAAGAACGTCCAGGGTCGCAACGGCATCTTCGGCAACGGCACCGGCGTCCCGTCCCGCGTCCACTACGGCAACAGCTACATCAACGCGTTCTGGGACGGTTCGCAGATGACGTACGGAGACGGCGCGAGCAACCGCGCCCCGCTCGTCGCGATCGACGTCGCCGGCCACGAGATGACGCACGGAGTCACCGAGAACACGGCGGGGCTCGGCTACAGCGGCGACGCGGGCGGACTCAACGAGTCGACGAGCGACATCTTCGGCACCATGGTCGAGTTCTACGCCAACAGCTCGGCCGACACGCCGGACTTCCTGATCGGCGAGGAGATCGACATCAACGGAGACGGCACGCCGCTGCGCTACATGGACGACCCCAGCAAGGACGGGGCGTCGTACACGTGCTGGAGCTCGGCCGTCCCCGGGTCCGACCCCCACTACTCGTCGGGAGTCGGCAACCACTTCTTCTTCCTGCTCGCCAACGGCAGCGGCCAGAGCACCTACGGCAACAGCCCGACCTGCAACGGGTCGACCGTGACGGGCATCGGCCGCGACAAGGCCGCGAAGATCTGGTTCAACGCGCTCGACAACTACATGACGAGCACCGAGACGTACGCCAAGGCGCGTCTCGACACGGTGAAGGCTGCGACGGACCTCTACGGCGCGAGCAGCACCGAGGTCGCCGCCGTCAAGGCCGCGTGGTCGGCCGTCAGCGTCAGCTGACCCCGCCCTCGCACCGCACTCGCCCCTTGAGCTTGTCGAAAGGCCCTTTCGACAAGCTCAAGGGGCATCGAGGGGTCAGACGCCGCCGGTGAGCAGCACGCCGCCGTCGATCGTCAGCGTCTGCCCGGTCATCCACGCCGCGTCCTGCGACAGCAGGAAGGCCACGACCGAGCCGATGTCGGACGGGACGCCGAGGCGCTTCAGCGGGTACGGCGCGGCCACTTCATCCTCGCGCCCCTCGTAGAGCGCCTTCGCGAACTTCGTCTTGACGACGGCCGGTGCGACGGCGTTGACGCGGATGTCGGGGCCGAGCTCGACAGCGAGCTCCTCGGTGACGTGGATCAGCGCGGTCTTCGAGGCCCCATAGACGCCGATGCCCGGGGCCGGTCGCTGGCCCGCCACCGAGGCGATGTTGACGATCGCTCCCCCGCGGTCAGCCATCGACGATCGGTAGACCTTCTGCGCCCACGCGATCGCGGCGACCACGTTGACGTGGAAGATCTTGTCGGCCACGTCGAGATCGATGTCGATCATGCGGCCGTAGGCCGGGTTGATGCCCGTGTTGTTGACCAAGAAGTCGATCGGCCCGAAGGCCTCGGTCGTCGCGGCGATCACCTCGTCCTGGTGGGCGGCGTCGTCGGCGGCGCCCGCCACGAACATCGCGTGCTCGGGCCCACCCAGCGACTCGACCGCCTCGACGAGAGCATCGGCCTTGCGGGCCGTGATGCACACGCGTCCGCCGTCGGCGACGATGCGCTCCGCGATGGCCAGGCCGATGCCCCGGCTCGCGCCGGTGACGATCGCGACCTTGCCGTCGAACCGGCCCATCAGACTGCGCCGATCACGAGAGACGCTCCAGCACCATGGCCATGCCCATGCCGCCGCCGACGCACATCGACTCGACGCCGAACTGCTTGTCGTGGTGCTGCATCGAGTTGATCAGGGTGCTGGTGATGCGGGCACCGGTCATGCCGAACGGGTGGCCGACGGCGATCGCGCCGCCGTTGACGTTGAGCTTGTCGAGCGGGATGCCCAGCACCTTCGCCGAGCCCCACGCCTGCACCGCGAAGGCCTCGTTGATCTCGAACAGGTCGATGTCGTCCAGGCCCATGCCCGCGTTGCGCAGAGCGGCCGGGATCGCCTCGACCGGGCCGAGGCCCATGATCTCGGGCGACAGGCCCGTCACGGCGGTCGACACGATGCGCGCCAACGGCGTCAGACCCAGCTCCTTGGCCTTGGTGTCGCTCATGATCACCACGGACGCGGCGCCGTCGTTGAGCGGGCACGCGTTGCCGGCCGTGACGGTGCCGTCGGGGCGGAACACCGGCTTGAGGCCGCTGATGCCCTCCAGCGTCGTGCCGGCGCGCGGTCCGTCGTCGGCGCTGACCACGGTGCCGTCTGGCAAGGTCACCGGCGTGATGTCCTTGGCCCAGAAGCCGTTCGCGATGCCCTGCTCGGTCAGGTTCTGGCTGCGGACCGCGAACTCGTCCTGTTCCAGCCGGCTCATCCCGAGGTGCTGGGCGACGTTCTCCGCGGTCTGGCCCATCGCGATGTACTGGTCGGGCAGGTCGCCCGACTCCCGCGGATCGGTCCACGTGTCGGCGCCACCTTCGGCACGCTTCGCGGTGCGGGCCACGGCGTCGGCGAACAGCGGGTTCTCCGAGCCGGGCACGTCGGCGAAACCGTTGCCGAAGCGGCTGACGGTCTCGACGCCAGCAGAGATGTAGACGTCGCCCTCGCCGGCCTTGATCGCGTGGAAGGCCATGCGCGTGGTCTGCAGCGACGATGAGCAGTACCGGTTGACCGTCACGCCCGGCAGGTGGTCCATGCCCGCCAGCACGGCCACGACACGGGCCAGGTTGTGCCCCGACTCGCCGGCGGGCTGGCCGACGCCGAGGTGCAGGTCGGTGATGTCGCGCGGATCGAGTCCGGGCACCTTGGCGAGCGCCGCCTGGAGCATCTGCACCGACAGGTCGTCAGGACGCATGTCCTTGAGCGATCCCTTGCCGGCGCGGCCGATCGGAGAACGGGCGGTGGAGACGATGACTGCTTCGGGCATGACGTGCCTTTCGGATGGGGTCGTGATGATGTCGTGGGGGCGGCTCAGAAGCCGAGGTCGCGGCCGATCAGCTCTTTCATGATCTCGTTGGAGCCGGCCCAGATCTTGCTGACGCGGGCGTCGCGCCAGGCGCGCGCGACGCGGTACTCGTTCATGAAGCCGTAGCCGCCGTGCACCTGGACACAGTGGTCGAGGACGTCGTTCTGGATCTCCGACGACCACCACTTGGCCTTGGCCGCATCGGTCGCGGTCGCCTGTCCGCGGGTGTGGGCGAGGACGGCCTGGTCGACGTAGGCCTCGGCGACCTCGATCTTGGTGACGAGCTCGGCGAGCAGGAACTTGTTGTGCTGCAGGCTGCCGATCGACTGGCCGAAGGCCTGGCGGTCGTGGGCGTACTGGATGGTCTCGGCCAGGATCTGCTTGGCGTGGGCGACGTTCGACACCGCGCACGAGAGTCGCTCCTGGGGCAGGCGCTCCATCATGTAGATGAACCCGCGGTCGACCTCGCCGATGACGCGGTCGTCGCCCACGCGCACGTCCTCGAAGAACAGCTCGGACGTGTCGGCCTCGGCCTGTCCGACCTTGTCGAGCTTGCGCCCGCGGCTGAAGCCGGGGTCGGTCGCCTCGAGGGCGAACAAGGTGATGCCCTTGGCGCCCTTCTCGGGCGAGGTGCGCACGGCCGTCAGCACCAGGTCGGCCGAGAAGCCGTTGGTGATGAACGTCTTGGAGCCGTTGATCACCCAGGAGTCGCCGTCGCGCACCGCGGTGGTCTTGAGCGCTGCCAGGTCGGAGCCGCCACCGGGCTCGGTCATGCCGATGGCGGTGACGATCTCGCCCGTGGTGCAGCCGGGCAGCCAACGCTGCTTCTGCTCGTCGGTGCCGAGGTCGACGATGTACGGCACCGCGATGTCGGAGTGGATGGCGGCGCAGGAGGCGAGGGCCGCGTTGAGCTTGCTGAGCTCTTCGGCCCAGACCGCGTTGAACCGGTAGTCGCCGGCCTCGGATCCGCCGAACGCCTCGGGGATCTCCAGGCCGAGGTAGCCCTCGTCGCCAGCGGCGCGCCAGAACTCGCGCGGCAGCGCCTTCTGCTCGAGGTAGGTCTCGAGGTTCGGCGTGACGTGCTTGGCCAGGAAGGCGGCGCACGAATCGCGGAACGCCTCGTGGTCGTCGTCGAAGATCATCCGTTTCATGTCATGCCACCTCGTGCTCGAACATCCGACAGCCGTCTCACGCACTAAGCGCTTGCTTAGCATGCAAGCAGTCCGTCATGCTGTCAACCGACGAAGGAGTGACATGACGACCATCACGGCACGCGAGCGGCTGATCAACGCCGCCGTCGAGGCGTTCGCCGAGAAGGGCTTCGCCGCGACGACGACGCGCGACATCGCGTCCCGGGCCGGCATGAGCCCCGCGGCCGTCTACGTGCACCACGACTCGAAGGAGAGCCTGCTCTACACGGTCAGCCTGCAGGGCCACCGCGCCGCTCTCGACGTCATCAACCGCGCGGCCGCGACCGACGGTGAGCCGGTCGCGCGCATCCGCACGATGGTCTACGAGTTCAGCCTCTGGCACGCCGACCACAGCCGCGTGGGTCGCATCGTCCAGTGGGAGTACCACGCGCTCACCCCCGAGCACCGCGCCGAGGTGGGCGCCATCCGCCGCAGCATCGAGCGGACGATGCAGGACGCCCTGGCCGACGGGGTCGG
>JBEVGQ010000259.1:0-10813 GCA_040511655.1 Aeromicrobium sp.
TCGAACGAGCCCGGCAGGTCGGACGGCGTCGCCGGCTCGACGACCGCGTCGGGCGCGTCGGCCAGCTCGGCGAGCCGCCGCTCGGCGTCCTCGATGCCCGGGCGCAGCGCCTCGGCGTCCGCGACCGCCGTCACCGGCTCGAGCAGGGCGATGGGCGCCAGCCCGACGACACCGACGAGGACGGGCGCGAGCCCGCCCGACAGCGCGGCGACGGCGGCCACCGCGACGCCCGTGCCCAGCAGCACGATCGCCTCGCCCGCGCCGGCCAGTCGCGCGGTACGGCGCTGCGCGGACGCGAGCAGGTCGACGCTGCGGTGGGCCGAGTCGCGCACCAAGGCAGTCGCGCCATACGCGACGAGATCCGGTGCCGCGACGAGACCGTGGCTGACGTCGGCGGCAAGATCGCCGCGCCACCCGGACGACAGGTCGCCGGAGCGCCGCACCGCCCAGGGCACGACGCGGCGCACCAGAGCGAGCACCAGCACCGTGGTCGTGCCGACGACCGCGCCGGAGACGGGGTCGATCACGGCTACGAGCCCGACGGTCACGACCGACGTGACCAGAGCTGTGACCCACGGGCTGCGCAGCCTGAGCATGCGGTCCTGCACGGCGTCGACGTCGGAGACGACCCGGCTGACGAGGTCGCCGCGCCGACCGGCAAGGCGGGTCGGCGCCACCCGGTCGAGCTCGCGGTACGCGGCGACGCGCGCGTCGGTGACGTGTGCGAGCGCCACGTCGTGGGTGAGCAGCCGCTCGACGTAGCGCAACGCGGCGCGGCTCAGGCCGAAGAAGCGCACTGCCACGATCGCGACCATCAGGTAGAGCACGGGCGGCTGCTCGGCGGCGCGCACGATCAGCCAGGCCGACACCAGCAGCAGCGCGACGGCGGCCAGCTGCGACAGCACCCCGAAGGTGCGTCCCCACGCCAGGCGCGTCATGCCGGCACCAGCCGCTGCGCCAGGCGCAGCTCGCGGTCGGCGGCGGCGATCGTCTCGGGCCGGTGGGCCACGACGACGACGGTGACGGGCAACGTCCTGAGGGTGGCGAGCACGGCGGCCTCCCGTCCGGCGTCCAGGCCGGCGGTCGGCTCGTCGAGCAGCAGCAGTCGCGCGGTGCCGCGGCGGATGCGCAGCAGCGCCCGGGCGATCGCGATGCGCCTCCGCTCTCCCGCCGAGACGTCGGCGCCCGACTCGTCGATCGTCCGGTCGAGCGCCAGGTCGCCGGCGCCCGCGTCACGCAGTGCCGCCAGCACCTCGGCGACCGACGACTCGTGGTCGTCCAGGCGGACGTTCTGCTCGATCGTCCCGCCGACCAGACCGGGCACCTGCGGCACCCACGCGATCTGTTCCCGCCAGGCGACCGGGTCGATCGCGGCGAGGTCGGTGTCACCGACCAGGACGTATCCGGCCGAGGGACGCTCGAAGGCCATCAGCAGCGCGAGCAGCGTCGACTTGCCGCTGCCCGACTCCCCCGTCACGGCCACGAACTCGCCGGGACGCACGCGGTGGTGCGACAGGGCGAGGCTCGGCGTGCTGCGTCCGTCGTGCCGCACGACGACCCCGTCGAGCACGAGATCGGACGTCGCGAGGTCGGGTGCCGCGAGCGTGCCGACGTGGCGGTCGTGCTCCAGCAGGGCGAGCACCGCCGCCGTGGCCTCCGCCCCCTCGGTGCTGTCGTGGAACAGCGAGCCGAGGCGCTTGACCGGCGCGAACGCCTCGGGTGCCAGCAGCAGCACGAAGAGCGCGGGCGCGAGGTCGAGATGCCCCTCCACGACCCGCAGCCCGACGCTGACCGCGACCAGGGCGACCGCGAGCGTCGAGAACAGGTCGAGCACGAACGACGACAGGAACGCCAGCCGCAGGGCCCGGCCGGACTCGCGACGGTGGCGGTCGCCGATCTGGTGCAGTCCCTCCTCTTGACGCCGCCCGAACACCTTGAGCACCATGAGCCCGTCGAGCACCTCGGCGAAGTGGCGTCCCACCCGTTCGAGCGCCTGCCAGCGCCGGTCGATCCGGTCCTTGGTCACGAGCCCGACCAGCACCAGGAAGACGACGGCCAGCGGCAGCGTCACACCGATGATGACGGCCGACAGCGGGTCGGCCACGCCGATCGCGACGACGATCGCGGGCGGCACGAGTGCCGACAGGACGATCTGCGGCAGGAACCGGCCGACGTAGCCGTCGAAGGCGTCCAGCCCCGGCCCCAGGAGTGTCACGACGCCGGCGCTGCTGGGCCGCGGACCGAGCCGGCGCGGGTCCATCAGGTCGTCGACGAGCTCGTGACGCAGCTCGGCCTTGACCGATGCGGCGGCGCGGGCCGCGACGGCCGTGTGCGCCCACGCGATCGCGGCCCTCAGGCCGAGACCTGCCAGGATCGCCAGCGGCAGGAGGCCGACGGCAGCGTCATCGAATCGTTGCGCCACGACGTCGGCGACGAGATGGGCCACTGTGACGACCGCCGCGGCGGTGCCGACGCCGAGCAGCACGCTGGTGCCCAACAGACGCCGGACGCCGCGGGAGCGTCGGACGAGTCGGGGGTCGAGGGGTGCCATCCCGTCAGCCCGGGATGTGCTGGACGCCGATGCGGCGGCGGAACACCCAGTACGACCAGCTCTGGTAGATCAGGACGATCGGGGTGAAGACGACCGCGACCCACGACATGATCTTCAGCGTGTACGGGGTCGAGCTGGCGTTGTCGGTGGTCAGCGACCACGCGGGGTCGAGCGACGACACCATGACGTCGGGGAACAACGCCGCGAACAGCATCACGACGAGCAGCCCGATCGCGACGGCGGTGCCGACGAACGCCCAACCGTCCCTGCGGGCCGTGGCCGCCGCGAGGCCCAGGGCGAACGCGACCAGGACGCCCAGACCCACGGCCCAGACCTGCAGGCTGGCGTCTCGCGCCCCGGTCCATCCCACGAACACCGTCGTCAGGACCGCGGCCAGCACTCCGACGCGCAGCCCCAGGGTGATCGCCCGCTCGCGGATGGGCCCGGTCGTCTTGAGCCCGATGAAGAAGGCACCGTGGACGAGGAACACCGTCAGGGTCACCAGGCCACCGAGCACGCCGTACGGGTTGAACAGGTCGAGCAGGCCTCCGACGTACTCCTTGTCGGCATCGATCGGGACGCCTCGCACGATGTTGGCCAGCGCGACGCCCCACACGAGGGCCGGGACGACCGAGCCGAACACGATCGCGATGTCGCACCGCAGCCTCCACCACGGCTCGGGGCGCTTGCTGCGGAACTCGATGCCGATGATCCGCACGATCAGCGCCAGCAGGATCAGCAGCAGCGGGATGTAGAAGCCGCTGAACAGCGTCGCGTACCACTCGGGGAAGGCTGCGAACGTCGCGCCGCCCGCCACGATGAGCCACACCTCGTTGCCGTCCCAGACCGGGCCGATCGTGTTGAGCAGCACGCGCCGCTCCGTGTCGTCGCGGGCGAGCAGAGCCATCAGCATCCCGACCCCGAAGTCGAAACCCTCGAGCACGAGGTAGCCGATCCAGAGGACCGCGATGAGGATGAACCAGAAAGTTGTGAGCTCCATGGGACTGTTCTCCGTTCCTGGTCGATCAGTAGGCGAACGCGAGCGGCGCGTCGGCGTCGTCGGGGTCTGACGGCGGCTCGAGCTCGGGGAGCCCGGCCTTGACGTAGCGCAGCAGCAGCTTGACCTCGATGACCGCAAGGACGCCGTACAGCGCCGTGAACATCGCCAGTGAGGTCGCGACCTCGGCCACCGACGTGCCCGGCGAGACCCCCGACGACGTCGGCATCAGGCCGAACACGACCCACGGCTGGCGTCCCATCTCGGTGAAGATCCAGCCGAACGAGTTGGCCGCCATCGGCAGCAGGGGAAGCACGATCGCCGCGCGGAGCAGCCACCTCGAGGTGGGGGTGCGTCCCCAGCGCGTGGCCCAGAGCATGACCGCCCCGGCCGCCATCGCCAGCCCTCCCGTCGTGATCATGAGCCGGAAGGTCCAGTAGGTGACGGGGATGTTGGGCGCGTAGTCGCCGGGCCCGTACTTCTGCTCGTACTCGCGCTGCAGCGAGTCGATGCCGCGCACCTCGCCGTCGAAGCTGCCCGTGCCGAGGAACGACAGCAGCTTGGGGATCTCGAGCTTGTAGACCTCCTTCGACCCGTCGAGCGTCCCCAACGTCAGGACCGAGAAGGGAGCGGGCTTGGCGTCGTCGTAGAGCCCCTCGGCCGCGGCCATCTTCATGGGTTGCACCTCGGTCATGACCTTGCCCTGGAAGTCGCCCGAGATCATCGTGCCGAGGCCGGCGACGAGCAGCACGACGGCGCCGAGACGGAAGGCCGGACGGAACGTGTCCGCGTCACGGTCGGGGTGCCTCATGACGTGCCACAACGCGACGCCCGCGACGAACGCGCCGGCCACCATGAAGCAGCCGAAGATCTGGTGCGGGAAGGTCACCATCAGCACCTTGTTGGTCAGCACGGCGCCGAAGTCGGTCAGCTCGGCGCGCCCCTTCTCGGGGTTGAGGGTGTAGCCGACGGGGTTCTGCATGAACGAGTTGGCGGCCAGGATGAAGTAGGCCGAGAACACCGTGCCCAGGGCCGCGATCCAGATGCAGGCCAGGTGCAGGCCGGGGCGCAGGCGATCCCAGCCGAAGATCCACAGGCCGAGGAACGTCGACTCCAAGAAGAACGCCAGCAGGCCCTCGATCGCGAGCGGGGCGCCGAAGATGTCGCCGACGAAGCGCGAGTAGTCGCTCCAGTTCATGCCGAACTGGAACTCCTGGACGATGCCGGTCGCGATGCCCATCGCGAAGTTGATCAAGAACAGCTTGCCGAAGAACTTGGTCAGGCGAAGCCAGCGCTCGTCGCCCGTGCGCCACCACGCGGTCTGCATCGTCGCGACCAGGACGGACAGGCCGATCGTCAGGGGGACGAAGAAGAAGTGGTAGACCGTCGTGATGCCGAACTGCCAGCGAGCGAGGTCGAGGACGTCCATGTGTTCTCCTTCGTCTACTACGCGCCGTAGTAACTACTACCGACTGTAGTAAGTCCGTCGCGTCACACGCAAGACGAATTACTACCTGGCGTAGTAGATTGGGTCACATGCCTCGCCTCGGAGAGCTCGAACGCTCCGTCATGAACGTCCTGTGGGACGCCGCCGCCCCCCTGACCGTCCGGGAGGTGCTCGACGCCCTCGGCGAGCGCGACCTCGCGTACACGACGGTCATGACCGTCCTCGACCGGCTCGGCACCAAGCAGATGGTGCGCCGCGAGCGCGACGGCCGCGCCTTCCACTACGCCCCTGCCCTCACACGGGACGCGGCGACGTCCGAGCTGCTGCACGCCGCCCTCGACGAGGCCGGCACCGACCGCACCGCGGCACTGGTGCACTTCGCCCACACCGTCGACCCCGACGAAGCCAAGGCGCTGCGCGCCGCGCTCGACGAGATCGTGGCCCGGGAATCCCCGTGACCCCGCTGCTGCTCGGTCTGATCGGACTGGCCCTGGCGCTGCCGGTGCCCGCGGTGCTGGCCCGCACGTCGTGGCCGATGCTGGTCCCCCGCGCCGGCATCGTGCTGTGGCAGTCGTTCGCTCTGGCGGCCGTGCTGGCCATCTCGGGAGCCGCCCTGTCGACGGCGCTGTGGCTCGTCACCCACGACGAGCTCACGTGGTGGCGGGTCGCCCTGCACCTGACGATCATGGGCATCGGTGTGCTGGTGTGGGCACGGTTCTGGTGGGCCGCCTGGACGGTCTACCGCGAGACGCAGGCGCGTCGTCGCCGTCAGCGTGCCCTGGTCGACCTGCTCGGCGAAGCCGACGGCATGGCGCCGGCGCTGCGCATCCTGCAGGAGCAGACGCCCATCGCGTACTGCGTGCCCGGCATCGCCTCGCCGCGCATCGTCGTGTCTCAGGGGACGATCTCGCGGCTGAGCGCCGACGAGTACGCAGCGGTGCTCGAGCACGAGCGTGCGCACGTGCGCCGGCGGCACGACCTCGTGCTCGAGGCGTTCACGGTGCTGCACCGGGCGTTCCCGCGCATCCTGCGCACCGACGCGCCCCTCGTGCAGAGCCAGATCATGGTCGAGCTGCTCGCCGACGACGTCGCCCGTCGGTCGTTCGGCGAGGCTCCTGTCGCAGGCGCGCTCGTGGCACTTGCCGGATCACCGACGCCGGCCGGCGCGCTCGGGGTCGGCGGCGCCGCGTCCGTGCGCATGTCACGCCTGCAGCAGGCCGACCCGCGCCACCCGTGGGCGTCCGTGGCCGCCTACACGATCTCGGCCGTCGTGCTGATCGCCCCCACGGTGCTGCTGGCCGTCCCGTGGATGCTCCACGCCTGGCACACCCTCAAAGCCTGACCCCGACCCGGATCGGGTGGGTCTACAGGAACTCGTTGGGGTCGAACTCGGCGATGGGGATGACCCGGATGCGCGGCAGCTTGTCGTTGAACGCACGAACGTCGTACTCGAGGTCGTGGAACTCCAGGCCGCGGTCGAACAGCGGGACGTAGCCCGAGCTGCGGAACTCGTGGAAGGCCAGCAGCGCCGTGCGCCGGCCATCGCCCACCAGCGGCGAGAGCTGCTCGATGAAGTCGCCGTCGTTGCTCGCGAGCATGACGTCGGCCTCGCGCCGCGCCAGCTCGTCGAGCGTGCGCTGGATGGCGATGTCGACGACCTTCTCGTCGGTACGACCGGACAGCGGGACGGGACGAAAGCCCATCGACGTCAGTGCCTGCACGAACGGCATCGGCAGCTCGCCGTTGGCGGCGAGGAAGAACAGGCCCTTGGTCTGCTGGTCCCAGTGGTCCTCGGCGAACTGCAGCAGCCGGTCCCAGCGGGGACGTTCGTGGGGCTGCGGACGTCGCCCGAGGATCGACTGGCCGAGGGTCGCGTCGATGTTCTCGCCGTCGACCAACACGTAGGTGGTGCGATCCGTCATGGTCGGACCCTACGCGAGGCCGTGCGTCATGCCACCACGAGCGGTGTCACGGCCGCGCGGATGACGTCGGGGACGGGCGTGACGGCACGCGTCTCGGCGTCGACGTAGACGTGCACGAACCGGCCGAGCGCGGCCGGCTCGTCGGACTCGCCCTGGAAGATCGCGAGCCGGTAGACGATGCTCGAGGTGCCGAGTCGTGTGACCGCCAGGCCCACCTCGACGTCGTCCGGGAAGCGCAGCTCACGCAGGAACTCGCACTGTGTCTCGGCGACCAGGCCCACGGCGTCGAGACGACGGGTGTCGGTGCCGGTGGTGGCGAGCAGGAACCCGTTGACGGCGGTGTCGAAGTACGAGTAGTAGACGACGTTGTTGACGTGCCCGTAGACGTCCTCGTCGTCCCACCGTGTGGTGATGGTGCGCAGGGCGACGAACTCCGAGCGCAGCCGCGGACCGACGGCCTCTGCCCCCATCAGGCCGACTCCTCGTCGCGCAGTCGCTGGCTGATGACCGCCGACACGCCGTCTCCGCGCATCGACACGCCGTACAGCGCGTCGGCGACCTCCATCGTGCGCTTCTGGTGCGTGATGACGACGAGCTGCGAGTTGGCCCGCAGCTCTTCGTAGAGCTCGAGCAGGCGGCCGAGGTTGGCGTCGTCGAGCGCCGCCTCGACCTCGTCGAGGATGTAGAACGGGCTGGGACGAGCCTTGAAGAGCGCCACGAGGAACGCGACGGCCACCAGCGACCGCTCGCCGCCCGACAGCAGCGACAGGCGCTTGACCTTCTTGCCCGCGGGCCGCGCCTCGACGTCGATGCCGGTGGTCAGCATGTTCTGCGGGTCGGTGAGGATCAGCGCGCCCTCGCCGCCCGGGAACAACCGGGTGAACACGTGCTGGAAGGCGCTCTCGACGTCGTACCAGGCCTCGGTGAAGACCTGCTCGACCTTGGCGTCGACCTCCTCGACGATGTCGAGCAGGTCCTTGCGGGTGCGTCGCAGGTCGTCGAGCTGCTCGGACAGGAACTGGTGACGCTCCTCGAGCGCGGTGAACTCCTCGAGTGCGAGCGGGTTGACCTTGCCCAACATGGCCATCGACCGCTCGGCGCTGCGCAGCCGCTTGACCTGGGCCTCGCGGTCGTACGGAACGGCCTCGGCCTGCAGCGACTCATCCTCGCCCTCGACCGTGACGGGCGGCACCAGCTGGTCGGGGCCGTAGTCGGTGACGAGGGTCTCGACGTCGAGGCCCAGCTCGTCGAGCGCGCGGCTCTCGAGGCCCTCGAGGCGCATGCGCAGCTCGGCGCGCGCCATCTCGTCCTTGTGGACCGAGTCGGTCAGCCCGTCGAGCTGGGAGATGAGGTCGCGCAGCTGCGCGCGCACGGTGCGCAGGGTCTCTTCACGTCCCGACCGCGACTGCTCGATCTCGGCCCGCAGGGCGGATGCCTGGGCGATCGACGTCTCGAGCCGGGCCAGCACCCGGTCGGCGGCAGTCACGACGGCACGGGCGGTCTCGGCCTCGCGCAGCTGGCGGGCGCGACGCTCGGCCGCCCGCACGCGTGCCTCACGCTCGGCGGCGGCGGCCTCGAACAGGGACGTCACCTGGGCGGCGAGGGCGCGCGCCCGCTCCTCGTTGGTGCGCAGCGCCAGACGCGCCTCGGTCTCGGCGCGGCGGCACGCGGACGCCTTCTCGGCGAGCTCTTCGAGCAGGGCCGTGTCGGGCTCCTCCTCGGGCGCCGACTCGGCCTGGCTGAGCCGCTCCTCCAGCTCGGTGAGGCCCGACAGGTCGCCGGCCCTCGCCTCCTCGGCGGCGGCGATCGCGGCGGTCAGTCGATCGGCCTCGCCGCGCGCCGCGCGCGAGGTCGCCCCGAGGTGGCCGAGGTTCTCGGCCACGGCCGCCATGGTGGCATCCGACTCGTGCAGCTCGCCCAGTGCCGCATCGACGCGCTCCTGGGCCGCGGCCCGGACGGTCTCGAGCCGTCCTTGCTCGAAGCGCAGCCGCTCGATCGTGTGCGCCGCGGCGGCCAGGTCGGCCTCGGCCGCGTCGAGGGCGGCCTGCACCTCGATGAGGCTCTGCTTGGACGTCGACCCGCCGGCCGCGAAGTGCGCGCCGAGCACGTCGCCGTCACGGGTCACGGCCGTGACGTCGGACGCGACCCGGACGACCTCCTGCGACTGCTCGAGCGTGTCGACCACGGCGACCTTGAACAGCAGCCGTCGCAGCGCACCCTGCAGGGCGGCAGGCGCCTCGACCACGTCGATCGCGTACGTCGCACCGTCGGGCAGCCCCGGCCAGGTGGAGTCGTCGACCTCTCCGCCGCCGAGCAGCATGCCGGCGCGGCCGAGATCCTCGGACTTGAGGCGTCGCATCGCCGTCACTGCGGTGTCGAGGTGGTCGACGGCGACGGCATCAGCCGCCGATCCGAGTGCCGCCGCGATGGCAGCCTCGAAGCCGCTGCGCACCGTCAGCAGCGCGGCCACCGACCCGAGCAGACCGCTGATCTCGTCGGTCGCGGCCAGCAGCGCGCCGGCCCCGTCCTTGCGCGACAGGCCGAGCTCGAGGGCCTCCTTGCGGGCGGCGAGGCCGGCCTGCTGGCGCTCGGCCTCGTTGAGCTGGCCGGCGATCGTCGTCAGGCCGGCAGTGGCCTGCTCGAGGTCGGCCTCGGCCGCCTCGAGCTTCTCGTCGAGGCCGGACTCACCGGCGTTGAGGCCGGCGATCTCGTTCTCGAGGGCTGTGAACTTGCGCTGGGCGTCGGCGGCGCGGGCCTCGGCCTCGTCGCGGGCGACCGTCAGACGTCCGATCTCCTCACCCGCCGCCGTCGCCCGGCTCTTGAGGGCGTTGACCTGCCCGTGCAAGCGGGCCAGTCCCTCGCGCTGGTCGGCTGCGGCGCGCAGGAGACCCGCGACGCGTCGCTCCTCGGCGGTGTAGGCCGTCTCGGCCTCGCCGCGCTCGGCGATGACGGCCTCGAGCGCCTCGGTGGCCTGGGCCACGCCGGCGCTGAGCTGCTCGTGCTGCTCCTGCGCGCGGCGCGCCTCGGCCTCGAGCTCTTCGGGGTCTCGTCCTTCGCGGCGGTCGTCGGCCTCGACCGCGGCCAGGCGGATGCGCTCGTTGGCCAACCCGGCCGTGCCCCGCAACCGCTCGCGCAGCCCCGAGAGGCCGTACCAGGTCTCTTGGGCCGCCGACAGCCTCGGCGAGTCCTCGCGCAGCTGGTCCTCGAGCTCGGTCTCCTGCTCGCGGGCGGCCGCGATGGCCTGCTCGACGGACTGCCGACGCTGCTTGAGCGCAGCCTCGTCGGCCAGCTCGGTCTCGATCGTGGTGCGCGCCGTGACGATGTCGTCGGCCAGCAGCCGTGCCCGGGCGTCGCGCACGTCCGCCTGGATGACGGCAGCCCGGCGAGCCACCTCGGCCTGACGGCCCAGCGGCTTGAGCTGGCGCCGCAGCTCGGTCAGGACGTCGTTGAGCCGGGTGAGGTTGCCCTGCGTGGCGTCGAGCTTGCGGAGCGCCTTCTCCTTGCGCTTGCGGTGCTTGAGGACGCCGGCGGCCTCCTCGATGAATCCGCGTCGCTCCTCAGGCGTGGCCCGCAGGACGCTGTCGAGCTGCCCCTGGCCCACGATGACGTGCATCTCGCGCCCGATGCCGGAGTCGCTGAGCAGCTCTTGCACGTCGAGCAGGCGGCAGGTGTTGCCGTTGATCGCGTACTCCGAACCGCCGTTGCGGAACATCGTGCGCGAGATCGTCACCTCGCTGTACTCGATCGGCAGGGCGCCGTCGGCGTTGTCGATCGTCAGGACGACCTCGGCGCGCCCCAGGGGCGGCCGCCCCGAGGTGCCGGCGAAGATGACGTCCTCCATCTTGCCGCCACGCAGCGACTTGGCGCCCTGCTCGCCCATGACCCACGAGAGCGCG
>JBEVGQ010000260.1:0-3094 GCA_040511655.1 Aeromicrobium sp.
TGGGCATGCCCGGCATGCACGGCACGGTGCCCGCGGTGCTCGCGCTGCAAGAGGCCGACCTGCTCGTCTCGCTCGGCGCGCGCTTCGATGACCGCGTGACCGGCAAGGCCGCGTTGTTCGCCCCCAATGCCAAGGTCGTACACGTCGACATCGACCCGGCCGAGATCGGCAAGATCCGTGCCGCCGACGTGCCGATCGTGGGCGACCTCACGGACGTCCTGGTCGACCTCGCCGGCGCGTATTCGGCAGCGTTGGGCGAGACGACGCCCGACATCACCGACTGGTGGGCGTTCCTCGACGGGCTGAAGGACGAGTTCCCCCTGGGTTACACGCAGCCCACCGACGGCCTCATGTCGCCGCAGTACGTCATCCAGCTCATCGTGGAGCTGACCGGACCCGAGGGCATCTACGCGGCGGGCGTCGGGCAGCACCAGATGTGGGCGGCGCAGTTCATCAAGTACGAGCGTCCGAACGCCTGGCTCAACTCCGGCGGCGCCGGCACGATGGGCTACTCGGTGCCGGCCGCGATGGGCGCGAAGGTCGCCGAACCCGATCGTCACGTGTGGGCGATCGACGGCGACGGCTGCTTCCAGATGACCAATCAGGAGCTCGCGACCTGCGCGATCAACAACATCCCCATCAAGGTCGCGATCATCAACAACTCGTCGCTGGGCATGGTCCGCCAGTGGCAGACGCTGTTCTACGACGGCCGCTACTCGCACACCAACCTCAACACCGGTCACGGCACCGTCCGCATCCCCGACTTCGTGAAGCTGGCCGAGGCGTACGGCTGCCTCGCGATCCGCGTCGAGAAGGAAGAGGACGTGGATGCCGCGATCAAGACCGCGCTCGAGACGAACGACCGCCCGGTCGTGATCGACTTCGTCGTGAGCGCCGACGCGATGGTGTGGCCGATGGTGCCGCAGGGCGTCAGCAACAGCTACGTCCAGTACGCCCGCGACCACGCGCCGACGTTCGACCAGGAGGCCTGAGCCATGACCACTCACGTGCTGAGCCTCCTCGTCGAGGACAAGCCGGGTCTGCTGACCCGCGTGGCGGGACTCTTCGCGCGCCGCGGCTTCAACATCGAATCGCTCGCGGTGGGCGTCACCGAGGTGCCGGGACTCTCGCGCATCACGGTCGTCGTCGACGTCGATCAGCTGCCCCTCGAGCAGGTCACGAAGCAGCTCAACAAGCTCGTCAACGTGATCAAGATCGTCGAGCTCGACTTCGCGGCATCCGTGCAGCGACAGCACATGCTCATCAAGGTGAAGGCCGACAACCAGACGCGCTCGAGCGTGCTCGAGGTCGTCAACCTGTTCCGTGCATCGGTGGTCGACTACGCGCCGGATGCGCTCGTGGTCGAGGTCACGGGCGATCAGGGCAAAGTCGCGGCGCTGCTGCGCGCGCTCGAGCCGTTCGGTGTGAAGGAGCTCGCCCAGTCGGGCCTTCTCGCCATCGGCCGAGGCGGCAAGTCCATCACCGAACGCGTCCTGCGCGGCTGACTCCTCCACGAACTCAGGGGCTCCGGCCCCGTCCACAACCACAACCCAAGGAGAAACACCCCCATGGCTGAGATCCTCTACGACGCCGACGCCGACCTCTCGCTCATCCAGAGCAAGAAGGTCGCCATCGTCGGCTACGGCTCCCAGGGCCACGCCCACGCGCAGAACCTGCGCGATTCGGGCGTCGAGGTCGTCATCGCCCTCAAGGACGGCTCGAAGTCGACCGCCAAGGCACAGGACGACGGCTTCGAGGTCAAGTCGGTCGCCGACGCGACCGCCTGGGCCGACGTCATCATGATCCTCGCGCCCGACCAGCACCAGCGCGGGATCTACAACGACCACATCAAGCCGAACCTCGCGCCGGGCAAGACGCTCGCCTTCGCGCACGGCTTCAACATCCGCTTCGGCTACATCGACGCCCCCGACGGCGTCGACGTCATCCTCGTCGCCCCGAAGGCTCCGGGCCACACGGTGCGTCGTGAGTTCGTCGCGGGTCGCGGCATCCCCGACATCATCGCCGTCGAGCGCGATGCATCGGGCGAGGCGTGGGCGCTCGCGCTCTCGTACGCGAAGGCGATCGGCGGCACGCGCGCCGGCGTCATCAAGACGACCTTCACCGAAGAGACCGAGACCGACCTGTTCGGCGAGCAGTCGGTGCTGTGCGGCGGCACGTCGCAGCTCGTCCAGTACGGCTTCGAGACGCTGGTCGAGGCGGGCTACCAGCCCGAGATCGCCTACTTCGAGGTGCTGCACGAGCTCAAGCTCATCGTCGACCTCATGTGGGAGGGCGGCATCGCCAAGCAGCGCTGGTCGATCTCGGACACGGCCGAGTACGGCGACTACGTCTCGGGCCCGCGCGTCATCGACCCGCGCGTCAAGGAGAACATGCAGGCCGTCCTCGCCGACATCCAGTCCGGCGCGTTCGCCAAGCGCTTCATCGACGACCAGGACGCCGGAGCCCCCGAGTTCCTCGCCCTGCGCGAAAAGGGTGCGGCGCACCCGATCGAGGCGACCGGCAAGGAACTGCGCGCGCTCTTCGCGTGGAAGCAGACCGACTCGGACTACGTGGAGGGCTCGGCCGCGCGCTGATCCTCACCTGACTCTCGGCGCACCCCGCCGAGTACGGCTTGCAAGAGCCACCGGAGCCCGGTCCCTTACAAGGGGGCCGGGCTTCTCGGCGTCCGGTGGGTCGTCTCGTATCAGGATGCCGCGCCCGCACTCCTGTCCCTTGTCACCGCCGAACGAGCGGTGCGCACCCGAAAGGAAAGGCCATGGACTACAGCACCCTGATCATGGCCGACCGCCTCGAACACCAGAGGGCGGCGGCCCTGGATCGCGACAACCTCCTGCGACGTCGTCTCGTCGACCGCGGAGTGACGCTCTCTCCGGCTCGCCCCGTCCTCGACGCGCTGCGCGAACTCGGAATGTGGCTGCGACAGGCCGTGTCGTCGCCCGGTATCCGCGTCGCACACTGAGTCGCCGTCGACCGGCCCTCCCTGCGAAGGGGCGGGCCGGTCCCCTGCGGGAGGCCGCACGTCGCGACGACTACGCTGGGGCGCATGGGACGTGACGCGGACGACGAGGCTCTC
>JBEVGQ010000261.1:0-9233 GCA_040511655.1 Aeromicrobium sp.
GACCACCGCGACGGCCTCGTCGTCGTCCTGCACGTCCACGTGGACGTGCATGCCGCACACCAGTGCCGTCCTGCCGACCTCGCCGTAGCGAGACGTCATGGTGTCGTACCGCCGCTTCGGGGTGGTGTCGCCGTCGTCGTCGGGCATGACGGGCGTGGGCATCGCCGCCAGACGCGTGCCCGCCGCCTCGGCCGCCAGAGCCGCCTCGCTGCGCGCTGCCCGGAGATCGTCGTCGAGGGCCGAGAGGTCGCGGTGCGGGCCGGTCTGGATCTCGATCTGCTGGAGGAACAGCTCCTGCTCGACCTCGCCGGGGGAGTCGGGGTGCGATGCGCGGTCCGACGCCGCGACGAGGCGGCGCGTCACGGGGTCGGCGAGGAACATCTCCTCCTCGACCCCGACCTGGCGAATGTCCACGGCTCCATGCTGGTGGGCGTCCGTGGGGCCGGCAACACGGGCACCGCCGTGCTCGACCGGCGATGGTCGATCGGGCTGGCCGTCTCGGCGCCCGTGCCGCGGACGACTAGGAGACGTCGTCGTTGTCGGTGTCGGTCGCCGGTCCCTCGGTGGCGGCGCCGCCCTCGGACGACCAGTCCGTCGAGCTGCCGTCGTCGAGCGAGGGATCGCTCTGGGTGTCCGGCTCGACGGCCGGCTTCTCGACGTCGGTGGTCTGGGGGGTCTTCGCAGGTTCGGTCATGCTGCGAACGTACCCCCGCCGTGCGCTGGCGAAACCAGGCGGTCAGGCGCCGACGTATGCCGCGAGGTGCTGCCCGGTGAGCGTCGAGCGATCGGCCACCAGCTCGCTCGGGGTGCCCTCGAAGACGATGCGTCCCCCGTCGTGGCCGGCGCCCGGGCCGACGTCGATGATCCAGTCGGCGTGGGCCATCACGGCCTGGTGGTGCTCGATCACCACGACGGACGTGCCGGAGTCGACCAGGTCGTCGAGCAGCCCGAGCAGCTGCTCGACATCGGCGAGGTGGAGACCCGTGGTGGGCTCGTCGAGCACGTAGACGCCGCCGTCCTCGGCCATGCGCACCGCGAGCTTGAGCCGCTGGCGCTCGCCGCCCGACAACGTGGTGAGCGGCTGGCCGATCGTCAGGTAGCCGAGCCCGACGCGGGCGAGACGGGTCAGGATGCGGTGGGCCGCCGGCAGCCGGCCGTCATCGCCGGCGAAGAAGCGCTCTGCCTCGTCGACCGACATCGTCAGCACCTCGTCGATGTTGCGGCCGCCGAAGCGGTGCTCCAGGACGTGGGCCTGGAACCGCCTGCCCTCGCACGCCTCGCACGGCACGGCCGCGCCCGCCATCATGCCGAGGTCGGCGTAGACGACACCCGCACCGTTGCAGACGGGGCACGCTCCTTCCGAGTTGGCACTGAAGAGGGCGGGCTTGACGCCGCTTGCCTTCGCGAACGCCTTGCGGATCGGCTCGAGCAGGCCCGTGTAGGTCGCGGGGTTGCTGCGTCGCGAGCCCTTGATGGGGGCCTGGTCGATCGCCACCACGCCCTCGCGGTCTCGCAGCGAGCCGTGCACCAGCGAGCTCTTGCCCGACCCCGCGACGCCCGTCACCACCGTCAGCACGCCCAGCGGGATGTCGACGTCGACGTCGCGCAGGTTGTTGGTCGAGGCGCCGCGCACCTCGAGGGCGCCGGTCGCGGTGCGCACCTCGTCCTTCAGCGTGGCCCGGTCGTCGAGGTGGCGTCCGGTCAGGGTGCCGCTCGCACGCAGGCCGTCGAGCGTCCCCTCGAAGACGATCTCGCCGCCGGCCGAGCCGGCGCCCGGCCCGAGGTCGACGACGTGGTCGGCGATCGCGATGGCCTCGGGCTTGTGCTCGACCACCAGCACCGTGTTGCCCTTGTCGCGCAGCTGCAGGAGCAGGCGGTTCATCCGCTCGATGTCGTGGGGGTGCAGCCCGATCGTGGGCTCGTCGAAGACGTAGGTCACGTCGGTCAGGGCCGAGCCGAGGTGGCGGATCATCTTGGTGCGCTGCGCCTCGCCGCCCGACAAGGTGCCCGACGGCCGGTCGAGCGACAGGTAGCCCAGCCCGATCTCGACGAACGACTCGAGCGTCGCGGACAGGGCCGTGAGCAGGGGGGCCAGCGCGGGCTCGTCGACGTCCCGGATCCATTCGGCCAGGTCGCTGATCTGCATCGCGCACAGGTCGGCGATGCTCGTGCCCCGGATGGTCGACGACCGTGCGAGCTCGCTGAGCCGGGTGCCGTGGCACTCCGGGCAGGTCGTGAAGGTGACGGCTCGCTCGACGAAGGCGCGGATGTGCGGCTGCATCGCCTCGACGTCCTTGGACAGGAACGACTTCTTGATCTGGGGGATGACGCCGAGATAGGTCAGGTTGATGCCCTCCACCTTGATCTTCATCGCCTCGTGGTGCAGCAGGGCGTCGAGCTCCTTGGCCGTGAACTGCGCGATCGGCTTGTCGCAGTCGAACAGGCCGACGCCGCGCAGGATGCGTCCCTGCCAGCCGTCCATGCTCCAGCCGGGGATGGTCAGCGCGCCCTCGTTGATGCTCTTGGTGTCGTCGTAGAGGGCCGTCCGGTCGATGTCGTTGACCGATCCGCGTCCCTCGCAGCGCAGGCACATGCCGCCCGTGATGCTGAACTCGGCCCGCTCCTTGACCTCGCGGCCGCCCTTCGCGCTCGTCACGGCGCCCGCGCCGCTGACCGAGGCGACGTTGAAGCTGAACGCCTGCGGGCCTCCGACACGAGGCTCGCCGAGCCGGCTGTAGAGGATTCGCAGCATCGCGTTGACGTCGGTGGCGGTGCCGACGGTCGAGCGGGGATCGGAGCCCATGCGCTCCTGGTCGACGATGATCGCCGTGGTCAGGCCCGTCAGCACATCGACGTCCGGTCGGGCTGCCGACGGCATGAATCCCTGCACGAAGGCGCTGTAGGTCTCGTTGATCATGCGCTGCGACTCGGCCGCGATCGTCGCGAACACCAACGAGCTCTTGCCCGAGCCGGAGACGCCCGTGAAGACCGTCAGACGCCTCTTCGGCAGCTCGACGCTGACGTCCTTGAGATTGTTCTGCCGGGCACCCACGACGCGGATGAGGTCGTGGCTGTCGGCGACGTGCGGCTCGGCATCGGCAGGCTTGCTCACGGCGACATGCTGCCACGTCACCCGGCCACCTCGCCTCGACCGGCAGGCAGATCGCTGGCGGCCCTGGGTCATCCTCTCGTCCCCAGGGAGGCCGCTTGCGGCCTGGGTCATCCTCTCGTCCCCCAGGGAGGCCGCTTGCGGCCGACCGTGAGCGAAGCGAGGGGGACCGACGCCAGCATCCGGGCCGGACTTCGCCTCGGGCTTCGCCCTCACGGTCGCTCCGCTCCCTGGCGAGCGAGGTGGCGGCCGTGCCGCGCCCGGGCGAGCCTCCGGGACGCCCGGCCGGACCGGATACGCTGCCGTCGTGGTCTACCGCGCCTTCTTCGATGCCGTCTTCCGCTCGATGGATCCCGAGAAGGCGCACGAGCGCGGCTTCCTCGCGATCCGGGCGGGCCGGCCCGTCACGCGCCACGTGTTCACCCAGACCCGTGCGCCGCGCACCGTCATGGGCATCGACTTCCCCAACGGCTTCGGCCTGGCCGCGGGCTTCGACAAGAACGCTCGCGGCGTGCCGGGCCTGCTGGCGCTTGGGTTCGGACACGTCGAGATCGGCACCGTCACGGCCCGCGCCCAGCCCGGCAACCCGCGACCGCGACTCTTCCGCCTGATCGACGACCGCGCGGTCGTCAACCGCATGGGCTTCAACAACGACGGTGCCGCCGCGGTCGCGTCCCGCCTGCACCGGCTGCGGCGCACGGCTGCCGGACGCGACGCCGTCATCGGGGTCAACATCGGCAAGACCAAGGTCGTCGAGTCCGCCGACGCCGTCGCCGACTACGTCGAGAGCGCCCGCCTGCTGGCGCCCTACGCGAGCTATCTCGTCGTCAACGTGTCGTCGCCCAACACGCCGGGCCTGCGCGACCTGCAGGCCGTCGACGAGCTGCGGCCCCTCCTGGCGGCCGTCAAGGACGTCGCCGACCGCAACCCCGGCCGCCGGGTGCCGCTGCTGGTCAAGATCGCGCCCGACCTCGCCGACGCAGACATCGACGCGGTGGCCGACCTGGCGGTCGAGCTGGGTCTCGACGGCATCAGCGCGACCAACACGACGATCGCGCGTCCGTCGTCGCTGCTGACCGATCGGCACGTCGTCGACGCCGCCGGGGCCGGCGGCCTCTCGGGCCCGGTGCTGGCCGAGCGGGCCACCGAGGTGCTGGTGCGGCTGCGGGCCCGGGTCGGCGACGCCCTCGTCATCATCGCGGTCGGCGGCGTCACGACGCCCGACGACGTGCGGTCGCGGCTGGCGGCCGGAGCCGACCTCGTCCAGGGCTACACGGGCTTCATCTACGAGGGTCCGGTCTGGCCCTCGCGCCTCGCGGCTGCCACGGCGTGAGCCCGGAATCGGCCGTGGTTCCAGCGGCTTCTCGAGGCCGTCGCGGGACGGCACCCCCCGATTTCACGTACGGGACCGTCACCCTGTATGTTTGAGCGTCGGCACGCCCCTTTAGCTCAGTCGGCAGAGCGTTTCCATGGTAAGGAAAAGGTCTACGGTTCGATTCCGTAAAGGGGCTCTGGAGTCGCAGCACCGCTTCGCGCGGCGCGGCGAATCCGTCGGGCAAGAGGCAACTCGCGTCCGTGGCTGGGTAGCTCAGTCGGTTAGAGCACACGACTCATAATCGTGGGGTCGCGGGTTCGAGTCCCGCCCCAGCTACCGCACGATCACACCGGCACTGCGACAGACCGGCAACACGTCAGCGACATCGATCAAGAAGAGGCACCCCGTGGCCAGCAAGAGCTCAGACGTTCGTCCCAAGATCACCTTGGCCTGCACCGAGTGCAAGGAACGCAACTACATCACCAAGAAGAACCGCCGCAACGATCCCGATCGCATGGATCTGATGAAGTTCTGCCCCCGCGAGAAGCGTCACACGCTGCACCGCGAGACCCGCTGACCTCTCAGGTGTCCCACGAAGACCCCCGCTGCCCACGGCAGACGGGGGTCTCGTCGTTCCCTGCTAGCGTCGCGGCCATGCGCCTCGCCGATCTGACGACCCTGCGCCTGGGCGGCCCGGCCCGTGCCGTCATCGACGCCACGACCGAGGAGCACCTCGTCGACGCCGTCCGGGTCGCCGACGAGGCGGGCGATGCCGTCCTCGTCGTGGGTGGCGGCAGCAACCTCGTGGTCGCCGACGAGGGCGTCGACGCCACGGTCGTCCGCGTGCTCACCCGCGGCGTCACGATCGACGCCGACGCGTGCAGCGGGGCGATGGTCACGGTCGCCGCCGGCGAGCCCTGGGACGCCTTCGTGGCCCGCGCGGTGCGCGAGGGCTGGGTCGGCGTCGAGGCGTTGTCCGGCATCCCCGGCTCGACCGGAGCCACTCCCATCCAGAACGTGGGCGCCTACGGCCAGGACGTCTCGCAGACGATCGCGTCGGTGCGCACCTATGACCGCTACGACCGTCGCATCCGCACCTTCGCGGCCGCCGACTGCCGGTTCTCCTACCGCCACAGCCGCTTCAAGGACGAGCCCCAGCGGTACGTCGTCCTGTCGGTCACGTTCCAGCTGGCCCTTGGCGACCTCGGCGCACCGATCGCCTACGGCGAGCTCGCCCGGGCGCTCGGCGTCGAGGTAGGCGGCCGCGCGCCGGCCTCCGACGTGCGCGAGGCGGTGCTGGGCCTTCGACGGAGCAAGGGCATGGTGCTCGACCCCGACGATTCCGACACCTGGAGTGCCGGCTCGTTCTTCACCAACCCGCTGCTGACGTCCGAGCAGGCTGCGGCCCTCCCGGCCGACGCACCGCGCTTCGAGCAGCCCGACGGAACGGTCAAGACCAGCGCGGCCTGGCTCATCGACCACGCAGGCTTCGCCAAGGGGCACGGCGGCGCCGACGTGTCGCTGTCGACCAAGCACACGCTGGCGCTGACCAACCGGGGGAGCGGCACCACCGGGGCACTGCTCGACCTCGCCCGTGAGGTGCGCGACGGCGTGCGGCAGGCCTACGGCATCACGCTGGTCAACGAGCCCGTGCTGGTGAGCTGCTCGCTCTAGCGCTCGAGCTGGCGCAGCAGGCCCAGGACGGCGTCGGTGGTGCTTTCGTCGTCCCAGAAGTCGGGCTGGCTGAACGTCAGCACGACGACCAGCACGATCCCCGCGACGGCCAGCGTCAGCAGCACCGTGCCGACGATGCCGAGCACCTTGCCGGCGGTCGCCTCGCTGCGCCCGCTCAGCGTGCCCCCGCTGGCATCGATCTCGCGCACGGCCTTCGCGCCGAGGTACCAGGCGAACGGTGCCAGCAGCACCGGGATGGCGCAGACGAACATGCCGGCGACGGCGACGATGCCGAGCACCATCGAGGTCGTGGCGTCGGTGTGCTTGGGCGGCACCGGGTACGGGTGGTAGTAGCCGGGAGGCGGTGCCCCGCCCGGGGCGGGAGCCTGGTGGGGCGGGTACGCCGAGCCCCAGTTGGGTTGGTGCTCGTGGGACGGACCGCCCGGCGGAGGTGTCTCGCTCATGGCGTCAGCCTCGCACAGGAGGGGCTCGACGTCGTCGGTCAGACGGTGGGGGTGCCCGCGTCGGTGGTCGGGGCGGCGAGCCACTCGTCGACGCGGGCCAGGGCGCCCTGCACGAGGTCGGACGGTGCGTAGGAGCGGCGGATCGACATCCGGGCCAGCTCGGCGAGCTCGACGTCGGTGAAGTCCTGAGCGGCTCGCAGGACGGCGTACTGGCCGCCGAGACGCGAGCCGAACAGCAGGGGGTCGTCGGCGCCCAGGGCGACGTCGATGCCCGCCGCGGTCAGGATGCGCACCGGCACCTCCTCGAGCGTCGCGTAGACGCCGAGCGACACGTTGGACGTCGGGCAGACCTCGAGGGCGACGCCGCTGGTGGCCAGGCGGTCGAGCACGGCCTCGCTCTCGGCGGCGCGCACGCCGTGACCGAGGCGGTGGGGGTGCAGGTGGTCGAGGCACTGGGTGACGTGGGCCGGACCGCGCAGCTCCCCGCCGTGCGGCACGAGCGCCAGCCCGGCCCGCTCGGCGATCGCGAAGGCGGGCCCGAATGCCGAGGTGTCGCCGCGACGCTCGTCGTTAGACAGCCCGAACCCGATGACGCCGCGGCCGGCGTACTGGGCGGCCAGACGGGCCAGGGTGCGCGCGTCGAGGGGGTGACGGGTGCGGTTGGCGGCCACGACCAGGCCCATGCCGATGCCGGCCTTCTCGCCGGCCTCGCGCACGGCGTCGATGACCAGGTCGGTGAACGCCGTGATGCCGCCGAAGCGGGCTCCGTAGCCCGACGGGTCGACCTGGATCTCGGTCCAGACCGAGCCGTCGGCCGCGTCGTCCAGCGCCGCCTCGAGCACCAGGCGGCGCACGTCCTCCTCGGTGCGCAGCACCGACCGGGCGACGTCGTACAGCCGCTGGAACCTGAACCAGCCCTTCTCGTCCATCGTGCTGAGCTCGGGCGGCCACTCGTCGGTCAGCGAGCTGGGCAGCCGGATGCCGTCGCGCTCGGCCAGCTCGACCAAGGTGCCGTGACGCATCGAGCCGGTGAAGTGCAGGTGAAGGTGGGCCTTGGGCAGTCGGGCGAGGGGGCGCGACGCGCCGGGGCTCGTCGCCACGTTGGGGCCGTCGCCGGTCCGGTCGTGCATCTGCCCGTGCTCCATCCGGCCATCCTGCCAGCCCGTCCGTCGCCGCTCGCCGCGCCTCGGTTCGACGGGGCCACGTCGCACCACGTACACTGGGCGGACCGGTGAATATTCACTCTTCGTCGTCATGCCCGCACATGGGCGGGCGACCGGTGAAATTGACTGAGGGCACTAGCTCAACTGGCAGAGCATCGGTCTCCAAAACCGAAGGTTGGGGGTTCAAGTCCCTCGTGCCCTGCGACACACGACCACCCTGCGGCGCAACCGCACTGCGACACGACGAGAAGTACGAAGGAGTCCCGTGAGCGACCGTCACGAGCTGGCCGGCACGTCCGGCAACCGCACGTCGCCGATCACGTTCTACCGGCAGGTGATCGCCGAGCTGCGCAAGGTCGTGTGGCCGACGCGTCCGCAGGTCGTCAACTACTTCTGGGTCGTCCTGGTGTTCGTGCTCGTCATGATGGCGATCGTCGCAGGCCTCGACTACGGCTTCGGCCGGTTGTCGTTCGCGATCTTCGCCTAGGCGAGGTCAACGCCTCGTACACCCGCCTCACGGCACCCACCCGCATCAAAGGATCACAGTGACTCAAGGCTACGAAGAGAACGTCGATGTCGACGTGGACGACTCGTCCGACGTCGACGCGCCCGACGCACCCGTCGAGGAGACCGACGTGGTCGACGCGACCGAGGACGCCGAGCCCGTCGTCAGCGACGACGACGCCATCGAGGTCTCGGCCGAGGACGACGCGGCGGCTGACGACGAGGAGCCCGTGGTCGACGTCCTCCAGGAGTTCAAGGACCGTCTGCACAACCAGATCGGCGACTGGTACGTCGTCCACACGTACTCCGGCATGGAGAAGCGCGTGAAGTCCAACCTCGAGAACCGCGTCACCTCGCTCAACGCCGAGGACTACATCTTCGAGGTCGTCGTGCCCACCGAAGAGGTCGCCGAGATCAAGAACGGCCAGCGCAAGCTCGTCAAGCGCACCGTCCTTCCCGGGTACGTCCTGGTCCGCATGGACCTCACCGACGAGTCGTGGGGCGTCGTGCGCCACACCCCGTCGGTCACGGGCTTCGTGGGTAACTCCCACCAGCCCGTCCCCCTCAGTCTTGCCGAGGTCGAGAGCATGCTCGCCCCGGCAGTGGAGGCCGAGGTCGCCACGGCGGCCGACGCCCCCGATCAGCAGCAGACGAAGGCCGCCAAGGTCGAGTTCTCCGACTTCGCCGTCGCGGACTCCGTGATGGTCGTCGACGGACCGTTCGCCACGCTGCACGCGACCATCACCGAGATCAACGTCGATGCACAGAGGGTCAAGGCCCTCGTCGAGATCTTCGGTCGCGAAACGCCGGTCGAGCTCAGCTTCACCCAGATCCAGAAGGTGTGATCGCGTAGCGATCGCAGAGCTCGTCCCGCACCACCAGCACCACTCATCAAAAGGACCCGAGAAATGCCTCCCAAGAAGAAAGTCGCAGCCATCGTCAAGGTGCAGCTGCAGGCCGGTATGGCCAACCCGGCACCGCCCGTCGGTACCGCGCTCGGCCCC
>JBEVGQ010000262.1:0-2527 GCA_040511655.1 Aeromicrobium sp.
GTGAGTCGCCGCGGGTCGAGCAGCTGCAGGGACGTCAGCACGGCGAGGTAGCTCACGGCGTTGATGAGGATGACCCAGCCCGCCGCGCGAACACCCGAGCCGAGGGCAGCGATCAACAGGCCGGCGACGGCCGGCCCGATCATGCGGGCGAGGTTGAACGACGCCGAGTTGAGGCCCACCGCGTTGGCGAGGTCCTTGGGCCCGACGATCTCGACGACGAACGACTGGCGCGCGGGCGCGTCGAACGCCGTCCCGATGCCGAACACGAAGGCGAGGACGAACACCTGCCACGTCTGCACGACCCCGGTGACCGCCAGGACGCCCAGCAGCAGCGCGGGCACGGCCATGGCCACCTGCGTGAACCTCAGCACTGTCCGCTTGGGCACCCGGTCGGCGACGACACCGGCGATCGGCGAGAACAGCAGCGCCGGCAGCAGCTGGAGGCCTGTCGTGATGCCGAGTGCGGTGCCGCTGTCGGTGAGCTGCAGCACCAGCCAGTCCTGACCGATGCGCTGCATCCAGGTGCCGGTGTTGGAGACGATCGCGCCGAGGATGTAGATGCGGTAGTTGCGCACCGCGAGTGCGCTGAACGTGGGGCTCACAGGGCGGACAGCCGTTCCATCAGCGCGGCAGCCTCCTTCAAGGTTCGGCGCTCGACGGGGGTCAGCTCGGTGAGCCGGTGCGACAGCCAGAGGTCGCGGCGGCTGCGCTCCTCGGCCAGCACGGCCTCGCCCCGCTCCGACACCGACATCAAGACCTGGCGTCCGTCGTCGGGGTGCGGCGCCCGAGTCGCCATGCCCGCCTCGACCAGTGAGGTCAGCGTGCGGGTGATCGACGGCGGCTGTACCCGCTCGACCGCCGCGATGGCGCTCGGGGTCGCCTCGCCGAGCTGGCGGATCGCGCCGAGCACCGACATCTGCGTGGGCGTCAGGTCGCTGTGCCGCTCCTGGCGCAGGCGACGGTTGAGACGCGCCACCGCACGCGCGAGCTGGTGGGCATCCGTGGGCATGTCGTTAGCATAGCAAATTACCTATGCTAACCAAATCCCCCAACGCTGAGGAGAGACTTACGCACCAGCGACGAGAGACTCAGGTACGACGCGAGTCTCTCCTCAGTGGTGCGCGAGTCTCTCCTCAGCGCTGGGGGGTGAGGCGTTCGTGGAGGAAGGCCACGACGCGGTCGCGGGCGGCCATCGCCTGATTGCCCTCGCGCACCTCGTGCGTGAGCACCGAATGAGCGCCTTTCGAGAACCCGCCGGCATTGCCCGGCGATGAGTCGAGCTCGATGACCTCGAAGGCGTCGCCGAGATGCTCCTTGAGCGCCGCGAACCGCTTGGGCGAGACCGCCCTGTCCTCGCTGAACCTCAATCCCATGACGCACAGGCCGTCGTCGCGGGTGCGCGCCGTGATCGTCTCGAGCTCGTCGGGCGAGAGGCCGACATCGCCCTGCCGGGCGCCGCCGATCGGGAACGGCACCGAGGGCTGGCTCATGACGGGCGCGGTCACCGAGTCGTCGACGGCCGCGGCGAGCGCGAACCCGCCCGTGAAGCACATGCCGATGACGCCGACCCCCGCCCCGGGGGTACGTCCGTCGAGGTCGCGGGCCACGGCCCGCAGGAACCCGCTGATGGGCCTGGCCGATCGGGTCGCGAACGCCCGGAACTCCGACGACACGCACAGCCGAGCCAGCACGCCGGCCATGTAGCCGGCCGACATCTCACGGCCCGGCGTGCCGAACGGCGACGGCACGACGACCGTGAACCCCTGGTCGACCAGGTGGTCGGCCAGGCCCAGCACCTCCGGCGTCATGCCCGGGATCTCGGGGATCAGGACGACGCCCGGACCGCTGCCCTTCTCGTAGCAGTCGTGGGTGAGCCCGCCGCCCGTGAACGACGACACCACCCACCCCTCGAGCGAGGACGTAGGTGGTGAGGTCATGCCACGAGCCTAGGCTTACGCCTTGCCCTTGGCGAGCGCTCCGAGGAGGTCGCGGTTGAGCCGGCTGATCGTGTCGAGCGGGATGCCCTTGGGGCACGACGACGTGCACTCACCGATGTTGGTGCAGCCGCCGAAGCCCTCGTGGTCGTGCTGCTCGATCATGCCGATGACGCGGGAGTCGCGCTCGGGCTGACCCTGGGGCAGCAGACCCAGGTGCGTGATCTTGGCCGCCGTGAAGAGCATGCCCGAGCCGTTGGGGCACGCCGCGACACAAGCACCACAGCCGATGCAGGTGGCGGACTCGAACGCGTGGTCGGCGTCCTCCTTCGGCACCGGCAGGTTGTTGGCCTCGGGCGCCGAACCGGTCGGCGCGGAGATGAAGCCACCGGCCTGGATGATGCGGTCGAACGCACCGCGGTCGACGACGAGATCCTTGACGACCGGGAAGGCTCCCGCACGCCACGGCTCGATGTCGATGACGGCACCGTCCTCGAAGCTGCGCATGTGCAGCTGGCACGTCGTGGTGGTCTGCGGCCCGTGGGCCTGACCGTTGATGACCACGCCGCACGCCCCGCAGATGCCCTCGCGGC
>JBEVGQ010000263.1:0-2756 GCA_040511655.1 Aeromicrobium sp.
GCTCGACGAGACGTACCGGTCGTACGAGAAGTCGGTCGCCGCCCTGCGCTTCGTCTGGGAGGGCCAGGTCGACGAGCACGCCCGCCGCGGCATCGAGTGACGTCGTGAGCTCGGGCCGCTTCGCCCCGTCGCCGTCCGGCGACCTGCACGTGGGCAACCTCCGCACCGCGCTGCTGGCGTGGCTCTGCGCGCGGCAGAGCGGGCGCGCCTTCGTCCTGCGGGTCGAGGACCTCGACCGCGTCCGCGAGGGTGCCGAGCAGCGGCAGCTCGACGACCTCGCCGCGCTCGGCCTCGACTGGGACGGTCCGGTCGTGCACCAGTCGCAGCGCGCCCGCTACTACGACGCAGCCCTCGCCTCGCTGGCCGGCCGCGGCCTGGTGTTCGAGTGCTTCTGCACGCGACGCGAGGTGCTCGAGGCACCGTCCGCGCCCCACGCCCCGCCCGGGTCGTACCCCGGCACGTGCCGCGACCTGACGGCGTCCGAGCGGGACGAGCGGCGGCGCGAACGTCCTGCTGCGCTGCGGCTGCGTGCCGGCGTGGACGACTTCACGGTCGAGGACGTCCTGCACGGCACCGTCACCGGTGTCGTCGACGACCTCGTGCTGCGTCGCGGCGACGGCGCCGTGGCCTACAACCTCGCAGTGGTCGTCGACGACGCCCAGCAGGGCATCGACCAGGTCGTCCGCGGCGACGACCTGCTGACCTCGGCACCGCGGCAGGCCTACCTCGCGACGCTGCTCGGCGCCACGCCGCCGACGTACGTGCACGTGCCGCTCGCGCTGAACGCCGACGGGCGCCGTCTCGCCAAGCGCGACGGGGCCGTGACCCGCGCCGAGCTGGTCGAGCGCGGCGTCGACGTGCTGGCGCTCATCGCCGGCTCCCTCGGGCTCGAGGGAGCCACGCCGGGCGACATGCTGCGGACGTTCGACATCGCCGCCATCCCCCGCGAGCCCTGGATCGTCACGCCGCCCGCCTGACCCCCACACCCCGCTGGCCCTGACGTTTCTACGAACACGCCGACGGCGTGTCTGTCAAAAGGTCAGGCCCAGCGGGGATCAGGGGCGAGCGGCGTCACGACTGCAGGTAGGCGATGACGGCCATGACGCGGCGGTTGCTGCTGTCGTCGTCCGGGTCGAGGTCGAGCTTCATGAAGATGTTGCTGGTGTGCTTGCTGACCGCCTTCTCCGTGACGAACAGGGCCGCGGCGATCGCAGCGTTCGACCGCCCTTCGGCCATGAGCCCCAGCACCTCCCGCTCGCGCGGGGTCAGGCGTGACACCGGTCCGTCGTCCGGTGCCCGGGCGATGAGCGCCGACACGACCTCGGGGTCGAGCACCGTCCCACCGGCCGCGACGGTGCGCACCGCCTCGACGAACGTCACGACGTCGGCGACCCGGTCCTTGAGCAGGTAGCCGACCGCGCCGTCGCCGCTGCTGAGCAGCTCACGGGCGTAGAGCTGCTCGACGTATTGCGAGAGCACCAGCACCGGCAGCCCCGGCCGCTCGGCCCGGGCCGCGATCGCGGCTCGCAGCCCCTCGTCGGTGAACGTCGGCGGCATCCGCACGTCGACGACGGCGATGTCGGGCTCCAGCCGCGCAAGCGCCTCGGTGAGGGCGTCGGCGTCCTCGACCGCGGCGACGACCTCGCATCCGTACGCCTCGAGCAGGCGGGTCAGTCCGTCACGGAGGAGGGCGAGGTCCTCGGCGATGACAACGCGCACGGGACCTCCAGGGTGATCGTCGTCGGTCCCCCCACGGGGCTGACGACGTCCATCGTGCCGTCGAAGGCGGTCAGCCGGCGCGCGACCCCCGACAATCCCGTTCCGCTCGCCGTCGAGGCACCGCCGACGCCGTCGTCCTCGACGACCACCACGAGGGCGCGCCCGTCGTGGCTCACGTCGATCGAGACCCGGTCGGCCGCTGCGTGCTTGCCGACGTTGGCGAGCAGCTCGCTGACGGCGAAGTACACGGCCGACTCGACCGGCGCCGGTGCCCGTCCGGCCAGCACGATCGTGGTCGACACCGGTACCGCCATGTCGAGAGCCAGCGCCTGGACGGCCCCCGCGAGCCCCCGGTCGGCGAGCACCGGTGGGTGGATGCCGCGCACGACCGACCGCAGGTCGCCAAGCGCCGACGTCGTCACGTCGCGCGCCTCGGCCAGCAGACGCGCCGCGGTGGCGGGGTCGTTCTCGATCAGCTCGGCGGCCAGGCCGAGGTTCATGCCCAGCGCGACGAGCCGCGCCTGCGCCCCGTCGTGCAGGTCGCGCTCGATGCGCCGCAGCTCGGCGGCCGAGTGATCGATCGACTCGGCCCGCGACCGCGACACCTCGGCCACGCGCCGCTCGAGGGTCGCACGGGACGGCGCCAGCATCGCGCGGTCGAGCTGCGCGATCCAGCGGACGCAGACGGGCTCGAGCCACCACCACAGACCGAACGCCACGGGCAGCAGGAGCCAGTTGTAGTACGCCTCCGCCTGGGTGTCGAGGTTGATGAAGCCGTAGTCGTTGGCGAGCGTGCCCTCGGGCGTCAGCGCGTACACGCCCGGGAAGATCGCGTACCAGACCACGGCGAGCCCCAGGCCGACGCCGATCCACGCCAGCGCCCAGCCGAGCGTCACCGACACGAACGTCCATGCGAGGTCGCGCCAGCGAGCGGGATCGGACGCCCACCCCCGCAGGCGGGCCCACCACGATCCCTGTGCCGTGGGGGCGTAGGGCGCTTCGATCGTGACGCCCAGCAGGCGTCCGGCCAGGCGCCG
>JBEVGQ010000264.1:0-3529 GCA_040511655.1 Aeromicrobium sp.
GCCCTGCTGTGGGACGGCGAGAAGTTCGCCTTCGCCCACATCGGCGACTCGCGGGTCTACCGCCTGCGAGGCGGCGATCTGCAGCAGCTCAGCACCGACCACACCTTCGTGCAGAGCCTCATCGACGAGGGCCGTATCTCCAAGGCCGAGGCCCGCACCCATCCGCACCGGTCGCTGATCCTGCGCGCGATGCTGGGCCGCGATGACAACGGCGCCGACCTCAGCTGGGTGCAGCCCGTGCTGGGCGACCGCTACCTGCTGTGCAGCGACGGCCTCTCCGACATGGTCGAGGACCCGGCGATCGCCCGCGCCCTCGGCGCCGAGACGATCGACGTCGCGGCCACCGAGCTGATCCGACTGGCCCTCGAGGGCGGTGGGGTCGACAACGTCACGGTCGTCATCGCCGAGTTCGTCGAGAAAGACGTCGAGCCCGACGAGCACCTGGCGTGCGCCGACGGCCAGCCGCAGCTCGTCGGTGCGGCCGCCAGCCAAGACCGTCCGCGCACCGGCGCGGCATCCTCCGGCCCCGACACGAAGGTCTCGGGCAAGCGTGCCCAGGCCCCCGACCCCGAAGAGCTCCGCTACGCCCCCCGCCCGCCGAGCCGCCGACGCTGGGTCCGCTGGACGCTCGGCATCATCGTGCTGGCCGCGATCCTCGCCGCTGCCGGCGCAGTGACCTACAAGTGGACGCAGACCCAGTACTACGTCTCCGCTGCCGACGGCAAGGTCGCCGTCTTCCGCGGCGTGCAGGCCGACATCCCGGGCATCACGCTCAGCCACGTCGACGAGACGACCGACATCGAGCTCACGTCGCTCAACGACTTCCAGCGCCGTGAGATCCAGGACGGCATCGAGGCGTCGAGCAAGGCCGACGCCCTGCAGACGATCAAGGAGCTCGACGTGATCCCGACGGTGCCGACCACCCCGGCACCATCCACTCCGGCCCCGACGACGCCCGCGCCCGATCCGGCCGCGACCACCCCGTCCCCGGCGACTCCGGCGGTCTGGGCCCGATGACGACGCCCGTGTGGGTCCCCCGCAAGCGTCGCGGGGCCGAGCTCTTCCTGACGTTCCTGGCCGTGTTCATCGGCATCGCCGCCTACGCCGCGGTGGGCCTCGGAGCCGAGGGTCGCATCCCCGCCGACACCTACAAGCTCGGCGGCGCCCTGATCGTCGTCGCGATCGCGACCCACCTGATCGTGCGACGTGTCGCGCCATACGCCGACCCGGTGCTGCTGCCGCTGGTCATCGCGCTCAACGGGCTCGGCCTGGCGATGATCTACCGCCTCGACATCGGACGTCAGCAGATCGACCCCGATCGAGCCGCTTTCGCCAACTCCCAGCTCGTCTGGACGGCCGTGGGCATCGCGGCCTTCGCGGGCATCCTGGTGGCGGTGCGCGACCACCGCCGTCTGCAGACGTTGACCTACACGTTCGGTGCCGCGGCGATCGGGCTGCTGATCCTGCCGCTGATCCCCCACGTCGGCCAGACCATCAACGGCGCCCGCATCTGGGTCGTCCTGTTCGGCTTCAGCTTCCAGCCCGGCGAGGCCGCCAAGGTGTGCCTGGCGATCTTCTTCGCCGGCTACCTCGTGGTCAAGCGCGACGCCCTCGCGCTGGCCGGCCGCCGCATCATCGGCATCGACCTGCCGCGCGGGCGCGACCTGGGCCCGATCCTGGCCTGCTGGCTCATCAGCGTCGGCATCCTGGTGTTCCAGCGCGACCTCGGCTCGTCGCTGCTGTTCTTCGGCCTGTTCGTCGTGATGCTCTACGTCGCCACCGAGCGGCCGGGCTGGATCGTCGTGGGCGCGCTGCTGTTCGGCGCCGGTGCCTACTTCGGCTATGCCGCCTTCGGCCACGTCCGCGTGCGCTTCGACGCCTGGCTCGACCCGTTCGCCGACCCCGACACCAACGGCCAGGTCATCAACGGCCTGTTCGGCCTCGCCCACGGCGGCCTGCTCGGGCAGGGCCTCGGGCAGGGCAGCCCGCAGCTGACGCCCTTCTCGTTCTCCGACTTCATCGCCGCGTCGATGGGCGAAGAGCTCGGCCTCACCGGCCTCATGGCGATCCTGGTCATCTACGGCCTGATCGTCGAGCGGGGCCTGCGCATCGCCCTGACCTGCCGCGACGCCTTCGGCAAGCTGCTGGCCGCCGGTCTCGCGTTCTCGTTCGCCCTGCAGGTGTTCGTCGTCGTGGGCGGCGTCACCCGACTCATCCCCCTCACGGGCCTGACGACGCCGTTCATGGCCCAGGGCGGCTCGTCCGTCGTCATGAACTGGGCGATCATCGGGCTCCTCCTACGCATCAGTGACCAGACCCGCCGACCCGCACCCGAGATCTCGTCGCTCGACAGCAACGACGAGACCCAGGTGGTGAGGATGTCGTGAACCGTCCCATCCGCAACATCGCCGTCGCCTGCCTCGTGCTGTTCCTGGCGCTGATCATCAACGCCAACTACGTGCAGTTCGTCGAGGCCGACTCGCTCAACAGCAAGAACGGCAACCGCCGCGTCATCAACGAGGAGTTCTCGCGCGACCGCGGCGCGATCCTCGTCGACGGCAAGTCGGTGGCCGAGAGCGTCAAGAGCAAGGACGAGTACAAGTTCCAGCGCGAGTACCCCGACAAGGACCTGTACGCGCCGCTGACCGGCTACTTCTCCTACATCTATGGGCGCAGCTCGGTCGAGAGCACCGAGAACGACGTCCTGTCGGGCAGCGACAACCGCCTGTTCGTCAACCGTGTGGTCGACCTCGTCTCCAACAAGCAGCCCAAGGGCGGCAGCGTCGAGCTGACGATCGACCCCCTCGCCCAGAAGGCGGCCGCCGAGGGTCTCAAGCGGCTCGGCGGCGACACCAAGGGCGCCGTCGCGGCGATCGACCCGCGCACCGGCGCGGTCCTGGCCATGGTCTCGCAGCCGTCGTACGACCCCAATGCCTTGGCGAGCCACGACTTCGACAAGGTGCAGCAGGCCTGGAAGGAGCTCAACGCCGACGCCGACCAGCCCCTCACCAACCGGTCGACGGTGCAGACGCTGCCCCCGGGCTCGACCTTCAAGCTGATCACGGCCGCCGCAGCGCTCGAGAACGGCGTCGTCAACGACATCGACGACAAGGTCAAGGCCGGCACCACGCTCAAGTTCCCCGGCTACGGCTACACGCTGCCCAACGAGAACGGCGGCAACTGCGGCGGCAACCGCATCACCTTCGAGCGCGCCCTCAACGTCTCGTGCAACGTCGCCTTCGGCGGCCTTGCGCTCCAGATCGGCCAGGAGAAGCTGGCGCAGCAGGCTGCCAAGTTCGGTTTCGGCACCGACCCCATCGACGGGCTCGCCTCCAGCCCCAGCCGGTTCACGACACAGGGCACCAAGCTCGAGCCGCCGCAGCTCGGCCAGACCGGCATCGGCCAGTACGACGTCGCGGCCACACCGCTGCAGATGGCGATGGTCGCCGCGGGCATCGCCAACGACGGCGACGTCATGAAGCCGTACGTCGTCGACACCGTCCGCGCCCCCAACCTGCGCGTGCTCGAC
>JBEVGQ010000265.1:0-9533 GCA_040511655.1 Aeromicrobium sp.
TCGGCGGGGTCGAGGTACATCGCGTCCTGCTCGGTCACGCCGAACGTGTCGTACCAGACGTCGATGTTGCGGACGACCTGGTTGCAGCGGAACTCGGGAGGCGAGTGCGGGTCGAGCGTCAGGCGGCGGACGGTCTCGGCGGGGCGGACCTTGGCCTGCCAGGCCTGCGCCCACGAGATGAAGAAGCGCTGATCGGGCGTGAGGCCGTCGATCGCCTCGTCGCCGGGCTGCGTCAGGCGGAAGGCGCGGTAGGCGATGCCGAGGCCGCCGAGGTCGCCGATGTTCTCGCCGATCGTCAGCGAGCCGTTGACCGTCTTGCCGTCGGCACCGACGGGGCTCAGCGCGTGGTACTGGGCCACGAGGGCCGTCGTGAGCTTCTCGAACGCCTCGCGGTCGTCGTCGGTCCACCAGTTGCTGAGGGCGCCGGTGCCGTCGTACTGCGAGCCCTGGTCGTCGAAGCCGTGACCGATCTCGTGGCCGATGACCGCGCCGATCGCGCCGTAGTTGACGGCGTCGTCGGCGTCGGCGTGGAAGAACGGCGGCTGCAGGATCGCGGCGGGGAACACGATCTCGTTCATCGTCGGGTTGTAGTAGGCGTTGACGGTCTGCGGCGTCATGTACCACTCGTCGCGGTCGATCGGCGAGCCGATCTTGGCCAGCTCGCGGTCGGTGGCCACGGCGATCGCGCGGCGGACGTTGCCGAGCAGGTCGTCGGGCGCGGTCTCGAGCGCGGAGTAGTCGCGGAACTCGTCGGGGTGGCCGATCTTGGGGTTGAACGAGTCGAGCTTCTCGTGCGCGCGCTTCTTGGTCTCCTCGCTCATCCACGGCAGGCCGGCGATGCTCTCGCGGTAGGCCTCGAGCAGGTTGTCGATCAGCTCGGTCATCCGCTCCTTGGACGCCGGCGGGAACTCGGTGCGGACGTAGACCTTGCCGACGGCCTCGCCCATCGCGCCCTCGACGAACCCGACGCCGCGCTTCCAGCGGGGGCGCAGCTCGTCGGTGCCGCTGAGCGTGCGTCCGTAGAACTCGAAGTTGGCGGCGACGAAGGCCGACGACAGGTAGGGCGACGCGCTGTGGACGACCTGCCAGCGCAGCCAGTCCTTCCACGCCTCGAGCTCAGAGCTCACGAGCAGCGTCTCGAGGCCCTCGAGGAACGACGGCTGCGACACGACGACCTCGGCGATGACGGCGGGCGGGACCTTCGCGCCGGTCGACCACGACGCCCAGTCGAACGAGGGGGCCAGTGACTGCAGGCCGTCGAGGTCGAGCAGGTTGTAGGTCTTCTGCGCGTCACGGCACGAGACGCGGTCCCAGTGGTGCGAGGCGAGGCGGGTCTCGAGGTCCATGATGCGGGCGGCTCGGCCGGCCGCGTCGTCGAGCCCGGCGAGGTCGAGCATCGTGGTGAGGTGGACGACGTAGGCGTCGCGGATCTCGGCGGACTCGTCGTCGCGGTAGTACGACTCGTCGGGCAGCCCGATGCCGCCCTGGCCGAGGTGGGTGACGTAGCGGTCGGGGGTGCCGCGGTCGGGGCCGATGTACATGCCGAACACGCTGCCGACGCCCCGGCGGTCGAGCTCGCCGAGCGTCTTCACGAACGAGGCGATGTCGGTGACGGCGTCGACCTGGGCGAGCTCGGCGGCCAGAGGATCGGCGCCGAGCCGCTCGACGCGCTCCTCGTCCATGAAGCTGGCGTAGAGATCGCCGATCTTGCGCTGCTCGTCGTCGGCGGGGGACTGGCTGGCGGTCTCGATGATCTCGCGAACCTTGGCCTCGGCCTCGTCGACGAGGCTCACGAACGAGCCGGCCGTGGCACGGTCCGGCTTGATCTCGGTGCGCTCGAGCCACGGCCCGTTGACGTGCCGGAAGAGGTCGTCCTGGACGCGGACGGCGGGGTCGAACTGGGTCATGTCGATGCCGTGGTTCACGCCAGTAGGCTACACAGGTGAGGCTAGCCAGATGAGCGCGAATCGTCCCGTCCGACTGACCGTCGTCCGCACCGAGCAGCTGGCGCCGTCGATGCGCCGTGTCGTCCTCGGAGGCGACGAGTTCGAGACGTTCGCCGAGCGCGTGCGAGCTCTCCCGCAGCGCTACACCGACCTCTACGTCAAGCTCGTCTTCCTGGCCGACGGTTTCGACTACCCACAGCCCCTCGACCTGGGCGTCGTCAAGGAGACCATGCCTCAGCAGGCGTGGCCCGTGCTGCGCACCTACACGATCAGCGACGTCGACGAGCAGGAGCGGCTCGTCACGATCGACTTCGTCGTCCACGGCGACGAGGGCGTCGCCGGACCGTGGGCTGCCGCGGCCCAGCCCGGCGACACGATCCACCTGAGAGGCCCCAACGGCGGCTACGCGCCCGACCCCGCCGCCGACTGGCACCTCTTCGTCGGCGACGAGGCAGGTCTGCCCGCCATCGCGGCATCCATCGACGCCCTCGACGACGACGCGACCGCGGTCGCGTTCGTCGAGGTCGACGGCCCCGCCGACGAGGTGGAGCTGAGCGGACCTCAGGGCCTCGAGCTGCACTGGTTGCACCGAGGCGCCGCCGCCCGCGGCACCACCACGCTGCTCGACGAGGCCGTGCGTTCGATGCCCTGGCGCGACGGACGCGTGCAGGCCTTCGTGCACGGCGAGTCGGCGCTGCTCAAGAGCGTCCGGCCCTATCTGCTCGGCGAGCGCGGGGTCGCGCGAGCGGACATCTCGGTCTCGGCCTACTGGCGTCGCGGCACCACCGAGGAGGGCTTTCGGGTCTGGAAGACGCAGCAGACCGACGCCGTCATGCGGCCCGGCACCTGATCTGTCCCGAGCGCGCCTCGCGAGTGGCGCAGACCGGTGGGAATCGCCGTCCCAGAATCACAGAACTGCGCCACTCGCGGTACTGGGGGTGCGGGGTCGGGGGCAGGGCGACCGGTAGCCTCGTCGGGTGACTGAACTGCGCAACGTGGCCGTCATCCTCGCAGGTGGCACCGGTACGAGGGTCGGCCTGTCGATCCCCAAACAGCTCATCAAGATCGCCGGCAAGACGATCATCGAGCACACGATCGCCGCCTTCGAGGCGTCGCCGCTGGTCGACGAGATCGTGATCCTGATGACCCCGGGTCACCTCGACCCGGTGCGGGCCATCGTGCAGAACGGGGGCTACGGCAAGGTCTCCCAGATCGTCGAGGGGGGCCAGACGCGCAACGAGTCGACCAGCCGGGCGCTCGAGGCGCTGGGCACCGATGAGTGCAACGTGCTGTTCCACGACGCCGTCCGGCCGCTCGTGTCGCAGACCATCATCGGCGACGTCGTCGCGGCCCTGGCGACGCATGAGGCCGTCGACACCGCGATCCCCTCGGCCGACACGATCGTCCAGGTGCACGACACGCCCTCCGGCGAGACCGAGACGATCGAGGACGTCCTGCAGCGCTCGCTGCTGCGTCGCGGCCAGACCCCGCAGGCCTTCCGGCTGTCGGTCATCCGCCGCGCCTACGAGCTGGCGTGGAAGGACCCCGACTTCACCGCGACCGACGACTGCACCGTCGTGCTGCGGTACCTGCCGGAGGTGCCGATCGCCGTCGTCACGGGGCACGACCGCAACATGAAGGTCACCGAGCCGATCGACGTCTACATCGCCGACAAGCTCTTCCAGCTGCACTCGGCCGACGTCCCCGACCAGCTGACCGATGAGCAGTACCGTGCGGCGCTCGCCGGCAAGACGATGGTCGTCTTCGGCGGGTCGTACGGCATCGGCGGCGACATCGCCGAGCTCGCGCGCGGGTTCGGCGCGACCGTCCACACGTTCTCGCGGTCGTCCACCAACACGCACGTCGACCGGCGAGAGGACATCGCCGCTGCGGCGAAGACCGTGCTCGAGGGCGCCGACACGATCGACTTCGTCGTCAACACCGCAGGCGTGCTCGTCATCGAGGACCTGGCCGACACGTCGGAGGAGACGATCTTCGCCGCGACCGAGATCAACTACCTGGCGCCGATCTTCATCGCCCAGGAGTTCTACCCCCACCTCGCGGCTGCCGGCGGCTCGCTGCTGCTGTTCACGTCGTCGTCGTACACGCGCGGACGCGGCGGCTACTCGTTGTACTCATCGGCCAAGGCCGCGGTCGTCAACCTGACCCAGGCGCTCGCCGACGAGTGGGCCGGCGAGGTGCGGGTCAACTGCGTCAACCCCGAGCGCACCGGCACCCCCATGCGCACCAAGGCGTTCGGGGAGGAGCCCGAGGGCACGCTGCTGAGCTCGAAGGTCGTCGCCCTCCAGTCGCTCGACGTGCTGCTGTCGCAGCAGACCGGGCACATCATCGACATCCGGCGCGAGGACGGCCCTGCCGCGATCGGTGGCGGCAGCTGAGGGCTAGTCGGCCGGTCGGTGCTCCGGTTCAGTGCTTGGCGTTCTTGCGCAGCGCCCGACGTAGCTGGCCGATGCGCACGGCACCCGGCACCGCCACGACGAGGGCTCCGATGATTGCCGACAGCAGCAGGGCGATGGCCAGCGACAGCCGGCCCTCGAAGCCCAAGAACTCGATCGAGACCTTCTCGTAGTTCTGCACGATGAACACCAAGAAGCCGATGGCCAGCACCGCGGCCGTGATGAGCCCGACCCACAGCCCGCTGGCGCGCGTGCGCTTGACCCGTCCGTGACGATCGAGACCGGCGGCGGGTGCCTCGGGCCGTTCGTCGGCCGGCGCCTCGGGGCGTGCGGTCGCAGGCTCGGGACGCGTGCCTGGGATGTCGGTCGCTGAGTCCTCGGGGGGAAAGGGGCTGGTCATGTGCCCATCGTGCCAGCATCCCCAGCACTGCGCCTGTCGTGCGACATCCGGTGGGCGACAGCCTTCGCGGATAGGATCCGAGCCGTGAAGACCTTCATCAACATCATGCTCGGCGTCGTGGTGATCGCCCTGATCGCCGCGGTCTACCTCATGATCAAGACGTCCGGTGGGGACGACGAGCCGAAGGCAGCCCCCGGGCCGACGAAGATCGAGTACATGTCCACCAGCGGGGTGGTCGACAACATCGAACGCCGGCTCGAGAAGCGCGCAGGTCGCGACCTGAGGATCCGCTGCCCCAAGAAGGTCGACAAGGCTGTCGGCACCGTGTTCCGGTGCAGCGTCCGCACCGCCACGGGCACCGAGCGCATCGCGTTGGCGACCGTCACGATCGACGGACCCGACGGCGACTTCAGCTGGACGTCGAGCTCGAAGGCGCTGGGCAGCAACAGCCCGGAAAGCACGACGGCCCCCAGTCCCGCGCCTGCTTCGTAGGGCGGGACCAGGGGCCGGACGGCCTCATCAGGTGGTGCTCAGAGGCAGTTCTGGGCGTAGTAGACGCCGATCCGCTGAGCCGCCTGGATGTACTCGTCCATGCCGCTGCCTGTCTTGCCGGACGTCGGGTCCATCATCGAGCTCAGGAACGACGACATGATGCCGATGTCGCCCTTGACCTCGGCCGGGGCGATCTTCTCGAGGTCCTGGTACGACTGGACCAACCCGCGTGCTGTGTCCTGCAGCTGACTGGGGTCGCTCGACCCGCTGCCGAGCACGTCCATGCTCTTCGTCTGGATGTCGGTCAGCTCGCTGCAGAACGCGCCGGCCGGCTTGCCGCTGCTCGGGGTGGGGGTCGTGAGCGTCGCGGCGGTGGGCGACGGCGACGGCGTGGGAGCGTCGTCGGAGTCGTCGGGCTCGGGAGCATCGGTCGTCTTGCTGTCGCCGCCGGTGATGGTCGGCTTGTCGTCGTCGCCGCCGAAGACCTTGGTCGCGCCGAAGGCTGCGCCGCCGATCAGCAGCAGGATGACCGCGACCATGGCGATGACGATGCCGAGCGGCTTGCCCGTGCCGCTGCCGCCTGTGCCGTTCTCGGCGGTGGCACCGTAGGGCGGCGTGCCGCCGGGAGGCACCGATCCGAAGGCCGCGGTGGACGCCGCGGGTGCCTCGTAGGCGGGCTGGTGGGGGAAGACAGGCGCCGGCTGCGGGGCGGCCGGCTGCACCACGGTGGGCTCGGGGGCCCAGGACTGCTGCGGGATCTGGGCCGTCGGCTCGGGGGCCGAGGACTGCTGCGGGATCGACACCGTGGGCTCGGGGGCCTGCTCGGCGGCGGGCTGCGCGACGGGCTCCTCGGCGACCGGGACGACGGGCTCGGCGACCGGCGAGACAGGCTCGGCGGGTGCGATGGGCTCGGCGACCGGTTCGGCGACGGGCGCTGCGGCCTCGACCGGCGCGGCGGGAGCAGCGGGTGCGGGCGGTGCCGCCGGGGCGGGCGGGGCCTGGGGCGCCTGCGCCGCCGTGTACGAGGCACGAGCAGCGAGGGCGGCGTTCACGGTGGGGTCGCCACGCTCGCCGAGCCACTGCAGCAGCCCCTCGTACGCCGACGGGTTGAACACGATGGCGGGCCACGTGGCGCGATCGGCCTGCGCGAGCTCGGCCAGGCGTCCGGGCGGCGTGGACGGGTCCTGGGCCTCGCGGACGAGATCTTCAGATGACATGTGGGTTCCTTCCCCCGGAAGTGTCCGTCGACCCGACGAACGTGCACGCAGACTATCTGTCTGGCGCGTGATCGTCGCGTCAGCCCCGTCGGGCCGCGATCCGTCGGGCAGGGACGACCACGGCCGGCGGGAGCAGGAGGGTCGCGCCGTAGGCGAGCGTCCCGCGGAGACTGCCGTGGGCGTCGATGCGGCGGGCCCACGCCCGGGTCATCCAGCGAGGGGCGTCGCGCCGCTCGCCGTGCCGAGCCGCCGCCCCCACGACGGCTGTCGTCCGGGCCGCGCTGCGGAAGTAGGGACTCCTCCAGACGTCGCGGGACGGCCGACGACCGGACGCCAGCAGCTGCTCGACGCGGTCGGCGATCGCGGCCGGGGCCGGGGTGTCGCGGTCTCCGAACCAGCTGTGCAGGAAGGCGTCGGACGGAGTGCCGAGATCGCTGGCGTCGATCTGGTCGAACGTCCTGAGCAGGCCGCTGTCGAGGAAGACATGGTTGCCGTGACGCTCGTGGACGCCGAGGTCGAGCACGAGCGCCACCTGCGTGCCGCGATCGACCGCCTCGAGGCAGGCGGTCGACGACATCGTGACGAGCAGGTCGACACGCTCGAGCAGCTCGGGCACGGGGGTGTGGTCGATACGGAAGTTGGGCGGCAGGTGGCCGGAGGGCAGCAGGTCCTCCGGCGGGTGCGACATGCGGTGGAAGGTGTCCTCGCCGGGACGGTGGCGGGGCTTGAGCAGCACCTCGCGCTCGGGATGGCGGCGGGCGTGCTCGACGAGTCGCCGGTAGACGTACGCGCGCTCGGCCGCCGGGGCCGGCACGGTCGGCTGGTCGGCGTAGAGGACGGTCGACACCGGTCCGGCACGTGGGGGTCGAGGGGCGGACGACAGGAACGGCAGGCCGGAGAGTACGAGGTTGTCGGTGGGGATGCCCAGCGTGGCCCCCGTACGACGGAAGTGGGCTAGGTCCGAGGTCGAGTTGACGGCGACGACGTCGGTGCCCGAGCGGTCGAGGTAGCCGGCCGTGATCTTCTCGATGATGATGCCGACCCAGCCCGACACCAGCACCGGACCGGGACCGGTCGAGCCGGCGAGGGCCTCGGCCACGGCGAGGCTGAGGCGGTGCGTGGACGGACCGGCCAGGGCGCTCACGACGACGTCGCTGGACAGGCACGCGGCGACGAGGTCGTCCCACGGGACGCGGTCGACCCGGTCGAAGCCGGCGTCGAGCACCTGCTGTGCCGAGAGCGCCGATCGGGTGTCGGGCACGACGACGCGAGGTGCGAAGCCCCGTGACTCGAGCTCGTCCCGGATGCCGGCACACCACTTCAGCTGCGAGTCGAAGGCAGCGACGAGCAGGGCCGTGCGCGAGATCGGGTCGTCCACCCCCGCACGGTATCCGCAGGATGCGGCTGCCAGACGGCCTGCGACGACGATTCACCGAGTGTTGGGCCGCGGTTGTCCGCGCCGTCGTCGCCGGGACCCGCAGGCGCCGACGGGCGTTCGCGCGCCCTGCGACGTTCGCGGCGTGGAGAGGTCGCGTTCACCCGCAGGTCGCCGGTGCTTCCTAGCGTCCGGAGGGCACCCGGCCCCGTGGCCGGCCACCCCGACCGACATCGCAGGAGGTGACCCGCATGACCGACGACCACGTGTGCGCCGTCATCCCCGCCCGTGGCGGATCCAAGGGAGTGCCACGCAAGAACCTGCGCCTGCTCGGAGGCGAACCGCTGGTGGCCCGGGCCGTGCGGACGCTGAGCGGTACCTCGTCGATCGGATCGGTGCTGGTCTCGACCGACGACGCGGAGATCGCAGCGGCTGCGACTCGGGCCGGGGCGCGGGTCGTCCGGCGTCCCGCCCACCTCTCGGGCGACGAGGCGTCGTCGGAGTCGGCCGTCGAGCACGCGCTCGGCCACCTGGCGTCCCTCGGCATCGCGCCCGAGGTGACGGTCTTCGTGCAGGCGACCAGCCCCTTCATCAGCCCCTCGGACGTCGACCGGGCCGTCGCCCTGGTGAGGTCGGGGGAGTGCGACGTCGCGTTCAGCGCGTCGCCGACCGACGTCCACCTGTGGCGTCGCGGCGCCGACGGGCCCGAGGGGGTCAACCACGACGCCGCGGTGCGGCTGCGACGCCAGGACCGTGAGCAGGAGCACGCCGAGACGGGTGCCTTCTACGTGATGCGCACCAGCGGGTTCCGCGAGCACGGCCACCGCTTCTTCGGACGGGTGCAGATCGTCGAGGTCGACCCCGCCGACGCACTCGAGATCGACACCGAGCACGACCTGGTCATGGCCGAGCTGTTGCACGCCCGGCGCGAGGGCGGGCGCGACCCGTCCTCGTCGCCGATCCCGGCCCGGGCCGTCGTGACGGACTTCGACGGCGTCCACACGGCCGACCGCGTGGTCGTCGACCAGCACGGCGTCGAGTCGGTCGAGGTCAACCGCTCCGACGGCATGGGCGTGGCACGTCTGCGCAGGGCCGGCATCCCGTTCCTCATCCTGTCGTCGGAGACCAATCCGGTCGTCGAGGCGCGTGCGGCCAAGCTGGGGGTCGAGGCGGTCACCGGCTGCGACGACAAGCTGCACGCGCTCGGCGGCTGGGCCCGCCGGCACGGCGTCGACCTGGCCGACGTCGCCTTCCTCGGCAACGACGTCAACGACCTCGCCTGCCTGCGGGCCGTCGGGTGGCCGGTCGTCGTTGCCGACGCCCACCGAGACGTCCGCGCGGCGTCCCCCATCGTGCTGCGTCGCCATGGTGGCGACGGAGCGGTCCGGGAGCTCGCCGACCGCGTGCTCGCCGGTCTCGAGGAGCGGCCGTCCGACGGTCTCTCCGCCACAACAGAAGGGCAATGACCATGACCGAATGGGTTCAGATCGGCGACGAGATCGTCGGCCACGGACGTCCCACGTACGTGATCGGCGAGATCGGCATCAACCACAACGGCGACGTGGCCGTGGCCAAGAGGCTCATCGACGTTGCGGCCCTCGCCGGCGCGCAGGCGGTCAAGTTCCAGAAGCGGACGCCCGCGATCTCGACGCCGGCCGACATGAAGGCGACGCGTCGCGAGACGCC
>JBEVGQ010000266.1:0-19920 GCA_040511655.1 Aeromicrobium sp.
CGTGGTGGGAGTCGTGCTCCCAGCTCAGGGGGACGTCGAGCGGCGGCGGGATGCGCAGCGTCGAGGTGACCGGACCGGGGCCGACCTGCTGCGCGATCATGCCCGCGACGTAGCCGCCGTTGCCGGAGTGGTCGGGACCGTTGAACTGGGCCGGGATCGTCACCATGGCGACCAACCTATCGAGACGGCCTGATGGCCTCGTAGCGTCGCAACGACTCGGTGCGCTCCTCGGCGTGGTCGACGATCGGCGCGGGGTAGTCGGCCGGTGGCTCGTCCATCTCCCACGGCGTGTGCACGTGCGTGGACGGGACGTCGGCGAGCTCGGGCACCCAGCGCCGGACGTAGGCGCCGTCGGGATCGAACTTCTTGCCCTGCGACGTCGGGTTGAAGATGCGGAAGTACGGGGACGCGTCGGTGCCGCAGCCGGCCACCCACTGCCAGCCGTGCTGGTTCGAGGGCGGGTCGGCGTCGACGAGCAGGTCGAGGAAGTGGTCGGCACCGACGGTCCACTCGAGGTGCAGGTCCTTGACCAGGAAGCTGGCCACGATCATCCGGACGCGGTTGTGCATGAAGCCCTCGGCCAGCAGCTGGCGCATGCCGGCGTCGACGATCGGGAACCCGGTGCGGCCGTCCTTCCAGGCCTGCAGGTCCTCGCCAGGCTCGTCGTAGTCCATCGCCTCGAACCGCTTGTCGTAGTAGCCGGCGAGGGTGTCGGGGCGGTGGTGCACGACGTCGGCGTAGAACTCGCGGAACGCCAGCTCGCGGGCATAGGCGATCGCGCCGTCGGTCCCGCGCTCGGCGAGGTCGGCCAGCATCGTGCGCGGGTGGATCGTGCCCCACTTGAGGTGCACCGACATGCGCGACGTCGCGTCGCGGCCCGGGAGGTCGCGCAGGTCGTCGTAGTCGTCGACGTGGTCGAGGTACGCGCGCCACTGCCGACGGGCCGCCTCCTCGCCGAGCGGGGGGAGGGTGACACCGTCCGGGGGGTCGACGTCGGGGATCTCCGTGGTGCTCACGTCGGCGCGGATCCACGGCACGGACCGCACGCCCGGTGCCGGCGCACGCCAGCCGTGCTCCTGCCACGCGCGGTAGAACGGGGTGAAGACGCGGTAGGGGGTTCCGTCGCCCTTGGTGACGCGCCCGGGAGCCACGGCGTACGACGAACCGGTGCGCACCAGCGAGACGTCGTCCTCGGCGAGCGCCTTCTCGACGCGCTCGTCGCGCTCCTTCTCGTAGGGGCCGTAGTCGGCGGCCACGTGCACGCTGGACGCTCCGACGGCACGAGCCACCTCGGGCACCAGCTCCTCAGGCTTGCCCTGCACCACGGTCAGGCCGCCGACCCGCTCGTCGAGGTCGCGCAGCAGCCGCATCAGGTAGGCCAATCGGGTGCGTCCGTTCGGGCCCCAGTAGTGATCGTCGAGCACGAACATGGGCACGACACCGTCCGGCCCGGCGTCGATCGCCTCCCGCAGGGCGGGGTTGTCGTTCAGCCGGAAGTCGGATCGGAAGCAGAAGACGGAGGTTGGCACGGTTCCCATCCTCACGCGTGCGGACGCCGTCCGCACGGCATGGAACAATGGCCACGTGAGCGAGCTGATCGACACCACCGAGATGTACCTCCGCACGGTCTACGAGCTGGAGGAGGAGGGCATCGTGCCCCTGCGCGCCCGCATCGCCGAGCGACTCCACCAGAGCGGTCCGACGGTCTCGCAGACCGTCGCCCGCATGGAGCGTGACGGGTTGCTCGCGGTCGAGGGCGATCGTCACCTCGAGCTGTCCGAGAAGGGACGCCAGCTGGCGACGCGGGTCATGCGCAAGCACCGCCTGGCCGAGCGCCTCCTCATCGACGTCATCGGGCTCGAGATCGAGTACGTCCACGAAGAGGCGTGCCGGTGGGAGCACGTCATGTCCGAGCAGGTCGAGCGTCGCCTCGTCCAGATCCTCGAGCACCCCACCGAGTCGCCGTACGGCAACCCGATCCCCGGTCTCGCCGAGCTCGGCGAGTCCGGCGACGAGGCCGTGTTCCTGTCGGGCGTCGTCGCGATGACCAAGGCCGTGGGCCACTCGGTCGAGCCGATCCGCCTGGTCGTGCGGCGCATCGCCGAAGAGCTGCAGAAGGACACCGAGGTCATGTCGGTGCTGCGCCGCGTGGGTGCCCTGCCCGGCAACGACGTGCTGGTCTCGGTCGGCCACGACGGCCTGGTCGTCGCCCGCCAGGGCGAGACCGCTGAGATCGACGCCGAGGCCGCCGGCCACATCTTCGTCTCCGCCTGAGACCACTTGCCCCGCGGTCGACCGGTGACGTCATCACCGATGCGGCGACGCACGTACTGATGTGATGACGTCCGCGGTGCGCCGTTGGTACGTCATCACGACTGCGCCGACGCACGTACTGATGTGATGACGTCCGCGGTGGTGGGGGTCATGCGGCGAGGCCGCGCGTCCATCCCGCTGCGAGGAGGCCTGCCTCGACCTGCTCGAAGAACTGGTCCTCGGCGGCCCGCAGCCCGAGCAGAGGTAGGCGTAGGACCGTGAGCGACTGCAGGCTGAGGTCGTTCTGGCGAAGGGCGTCGCCGATGACGGACGTGGCCCAGGCGTGGTGGATGCCGTCGACCTCGAGCACGAGTCGGTAGCGCTGCCAGAGCACGTCGAGGTAGTAGCGACCGTTCTTGCCCTCGCGGACGACCTGGCGGTCGGGTGCAGGCAGGCCGCGCCGGCGGCAGATCGCTGCGACGTCGAGCTCGCCGAGCGACTGGGCACCGCCCATCAGGTCGAGCACGACGCGCTCGAGGAAGCGCCGCCGCTTGTCGCGCCGGACGTCGAGCAGCGCCTTCGCCACCTGCTCGGCCGTTGCGAGACCTTGCTGGACCGTCATCGTGACGAGCAGTGCCGCCTGCCGGTCGGACGACGCCCACAGCGCGGCCCGCACTGCGGCGACGGGGGTTCGCGTGCGAGGGATGCCGTCGCCGCCGACGACGTCGGATGCTCGAAGGCGGCGGGTCTGGCGGACGTCGGCGCCCGGCGACCCCAGGATCTTTCCGCCGCGCGGCACCGACACCCGGACGCGGTCGGCCTCGAACCCCTTGAGCCCGGCCGCCAGCAGCGATCCGGTGCCGTCGAGCACCGCGCGCGTGCCTGCCTCGATGACGGCGTGCCGGAGTCGGGCGCGCTCGCCGAGTGGGCCGGTGTGCACGCAGACCGTCTGACGGTGGTGCTGCCGCCAGCGTCCGGCACGCAGCTCGGCGGCGATGTCCCAGCGGGTCAGGCCGAGCGCGAGCAGCTGACGGCGGGACACGACGCCGTCCTGCGCCTCGGCAAGACGACGGACGATGGCGGCACGGCGGTGACGAGTGGTCATGACTCGACGGTGATCCTGCCGGCAGCGGCCGTCAGCCGAAGACTCGATGGCTGTGGACACCCGGCCGAACGCACCGTTGCTGTGGATCCAGCGAGGACGTCATCACGACGGTGCCGACGCACGTACTGCCGTGATGACGTCCCAAGACAGCCGCGGGACGTCATCACGGACGTGTTCGCATCGCAGCAGCCGTGATGACGTCCCCGGAGGGCGAGGGGAGGGAGCGGGGGTTACGTCTTCGGGGGGAGGGGGACGAAGTAGCTGGTGCGCCGGGCGTAGTCGTCCCAGCCCGGCTTCTTGCGCTGGCTCTTCTCGTTGAGCTTGGCGCCCGTGACGTTGACCAGCGAGTAGGTCATGATCGCCGGTCCGACGAGCGCCACCAGGCCCGGCCACGACGCCGCGGCGACGAGGCCGAGCCCCCACCACACCATCGCGTCGCCGAAGTAGTTCGGATGGCGCGTCAGGCTCCACAGCCCCGTGTCCATGATCTTGCCCTTGTTGGCCGGATCGCTCTTGTACGCCTTGAGCTGCGCGTCGCCGACCGTCTCGAAGAACAGGCCGATCGCCCACACCACGACACCCACGGCCGTCAGCGGCACCGACATGCGCTCGTTGTTGGGCCCCACCATCAGCGGGGCCGACACGATGAACATCGCGATGCCCTGCGGCAAGAACACGCGGGTGATGGCGGTCTGGGCGAACGAGCGTCCGGCCTTCTCACCCTGCTCGAGCAGGTCTGCGTAACGCGGGTCCTCGCCCTGGCCGTGGTTGCGTCCGCCGACGTGCCAGGCCAGGCGCAGGCCCCACACGGCGACCATCGCCAGGACGATCCAGCGCTGCGCCTGCCCGCCGTCGCCGCCCAGCGACACGACGGCCGAGACCGCCGCGACGACGACGAAGCCGAGGCCCCACAGCGTGTCGACGATCGACAGCAGGCGCTTGCCGAGCGCGTAGGCCAGACCGAGCCCCATGAAGACGAGCAGGGCGGCCAGGCCGGCACCGAGCGTGACGAGGGTCTGCGAGAGGTCGTTGGGGATCATGCGAGCCACGCCGTCGGCGAGGTGGGCATGCCGCTCACGCCGCGCGGGCTGGGCTTGACCGACAGGATCTGGTCGACGCCCATGCGGTTCTCCTCGAAGGCGAGCGCGCCGCCGACGAGGTACAGGCGCCACACGCGGGCGTTCTCCTCGCCGATCAGCTTCACCGCGACGTCCCAGCTGTCCTCGAGCCTGCGCGCCCAGCCGGCCACCGTCTGCGGGTAGTGCTCGCGCATGGCCTGCACGTCGCGGATCTCCAGGCCGGACGCAGCGATGAGGCCGATGGTCTTGGCGAGGGGCTTCATGTGCATGTCGGGCGCGATGTACGTCTCGATGAACGGACCGCCTCCTGGCCTGTCGCCGGGCGCGTCGTTGCTGCGCGACATCTGCTGGATGAGCGCGCGTCCGCCGGGCTTGAGGTAGCGGAAGATCGAGTCGACGAACACGACGTACTCGGCGTCGCCCACGTGCTCGCCCATCTCGACCGAGGCGATCGCGTCGATCTCACCGTCGCGGACGCCGGACGCCTCGAGGTCGCGGAAGTGCCGCAGGCTGACGTCCACCCGGTCGGCCAGACCTCGCTCGGCGGCTTTGCCCATGACGTAGTCGCGCTGCTCGACCGACAGGGTGACGCCGGTGACGTGGACGCCGTAGTGCTCGGCGGCGAACAGCGTCAGTGAGCCCCAGCCGGAGCCGATGTCGACCATCCGCATGCCCGGCTGCAGCCCGAGCTTCTTGCAGATCAGGTGCAGCTTGGCGGTCTGTGCCTCCTCGAGGCTCATCTCGGGCGCGACGTGGAAGCCGCTCGAGTAGGCCATGTTCGGGTCGAGGATCAGCTCGTAGAAGTCGTTCGACAGGTCGTAGTGGTGCGAGATCGCCGCCTGGTCGCGCTCCTTGCTGTGCAGCTCGCCGGAGAGGTTGGACTCCGCAGCGGGAGCCGGCGGACGTCGGCCGATCGCGCCGAGCCGCACGGCCAGCGCCGCGGCCCGGGCGACCTGCCGGGGGCCGATGCGTGGGCGTCCGGCCCGCTCGTCGGCCAGGCGGGCGTTGCGGACGGCGTCCCACATCGCCCGCAGACCGTCGCCGAGGTCGCCCTCGACGTCGAGATCGCCCTGGACGTACGCGCGGGCGACGCCCAGCTCGCCGGGCTGCCAGATGACGTGCCGCAGCGCGCGCTTGTCGCGGATCACGACGACAGGAGCGCCAGGCACGCCGGCCTCGCTGCCGTCCCAGGCCCGCAGGCGGATGGGCAACGTGAGGCCGAGCGTGTCCTCGGCCAGCGACAGGAGGGAGGATGCGATGTTCACGGGCTCAAGTCAACCCTCAGGGCCAGGGTTGCGCCATCTGAGTTCTCGTGATGCGGCAGACTGTCGTCATGAGCGTCGGGACAGCGTTGAAGGGCTGGTTCCGGCGCACCGGCAGCGAGATCCTGGGGTGGGTCGTCGTCGTGGTGGGGCTCATCTTGATGCCGTTGCCGGGGCCCGGCATGGTCATCGTCGTCTCGGGCCTGGCCATCTTGTCGCGCCACTACGTCTGGGCCCAGAGGCTGCTCGGTCCGCTCGAGCGCAAGGCCACCGAGGCCGCCAAGTTCGGCGTCGAGACCTGGCCGCGGATCTTCGTCAGCTTTCTCGGCGGGGTGTGGCTCGCGGTGCTGGGCGTCGTCTGGTGGCTCGGCCCCGACATCCCCGAGTTCGAGGTGCTGGGCATCGGCTTCGGTCCCGAGCTCCCGGCTCAGGGATGGGCCTCCGCCCTGGGGCTGTGGGCCTCGGCGGTGGCCGCGTGGGCCCTGCTGGCCTACAGCGTCGTCCGCTGGCGCGACCCCCGACCCGTCGACGCGCCGTAGCGACAGGGCGCTTCGGGAGCCGAGCACGTACTGTTCATGGGGACGCGGGACCTACGACCGCCGACCGCCGACATCTCGAGGACGATCACCACCGTGGCACAGCGACGCATCATCTTGACCCTGGCAACCGGCATAGCCCTGACGCTGACCACCGCTCCGGCGGCGGTCTCCGCGCCGCAGCCGACCGACCGAGACGCCGCCTCGCTCGTCGCGACGGCCCCGTCGGGTCAGCCGGTGACGGTGGTCACCACCGCTCAGACCGCGTCCGGGCCCCAGTTCACGACCGAGACCGTCGACTCCAAGAAGGACGCCGTGGGCGTCGTCTCCGAGGCGATCGACGAGCACGGCGCTGCCGCTGTGAGCCTGGCCAACCCGATCTCGATCGCGGGCGTGACCGAAGGTGTCTCGTCGTCGAGCACCGCCGCGGTCGCCAAGAAGAAGCGCAAGAGCAAGCGGTCCCACGACACCCTGCGCCGTCAGCAGTGGGCACTCGACCGTCTGCGCGCCGAGAAGATGTGGCAGAAGTCGTCCGGACGCCGGGCGGTCGTCGCGGTCATCGACACCGGTGTGCAGGCGAACCACCCCGACCTCAAGGGCCGCGTGCTCAAGGGCCGTGACTTCGTCGACGGAGACCGCTCGGCCAGCGACCGCAACGGCCACGGCACGCACGTGGCGGGCATCATCGCCGCCCGCGCCAACAACCGGCGCGGCATCGCCGGGCTGGCGCCCTCGGCACGCATCCTCCCGGTCCGGGTGCTCGACTCGGCGGGCAACGGCAACACCCTCAACGCGGCCAGGGGAATCGTCTGGGCGGTCAACAAGGGCGCAGACATCGTCAACCTGTCGTTCGCCGGCAACCAGATCGACGCGCAGATGCAGGCCGCCGTCGACTACGCGGTCAGGCGCGACGTCGTCGTCGTGGCCGCCGCCGGCAACCAGGGCTGCGCCGCTCCCACCACCTACCCGGCTGCGCTGCCCGGCGTCATCGGCGTGGCAGCGTCCAACCGCTACGACAGGATCGCGCCGTTCTCGTCGTGCGGCACGGCCGTCGACGTCACCGCCCCCGGGGTCTCGATCAAGTCGACCATGATCAAGCGGCCTTCTGCAGACCTGCGGTGCTCGTACGGCAAGAGCTACTGCCAGCTCAGCGGCACCTCCATGGCCTCGCCCTACGTCGCGGCGGCCGCAGCGATCATCGTCTCGCGCACGAAGCACCGCCTCGGCGGTGCGGGCGTCGGTTCCGTCCTCGCGTCGACCGCCGACGACCTCGGGGCTCCCGGCTACGACACCGCGTCGGGCTACGGGCTGATCAACATCGGTCGGGCGCTCACCGGACGCTGACTCCGCCCCGGCGGGCGGCGAGGCCCCTCGTGACGCAAGATGGGGCCATGCCTGAAGAGCTCTCGTGCGATGTCGTGGTGGTCGGGACCGGACCTGGCGGTGAGGCGCTGGTCGGTCGGCTGGCGAGAGCCGGGCTCGACGTCGTGGCCGTCGAGAAGGAGCTGGTCGGAGGCGAGTGCCCCTACTGGGGCTGCATCCCGTCGAAGATGATGATCCGCGCGGCCGACGCACTGGCCGAGGCCCGGCGGGTCGACCGGCTGGCCGGCAGCGCCACCGTGACCCCCGACTTCGGCGCTGTCGCCCGACGCATCCGCGACGAGGCCACTGACGACTGGGACGACTCCGTGGCGGCCGACCGGCTCACCGCGGCGGGCGCTCGCCTGGTGCGCGGGCACGGACGGCTCGACGGCGACCGCCGCGTCGTCGTGGGCGACCAGATCTTCGTGGCGACCACGGGCGTGGTGCTCAACACCGGCACGACCGCGGCCGCACCGCCGATCCCGGGTCTGGCCGACACCCCGTACTGGACCAACCGGGGCATCATCGAGACCGAGACCGCGCCGTCCTCGATGATCGTCATCGGCGGCGGACCCATCGGCCTCGAGCTGGCTCAGGCGTTCTCGCGGTTCGGCACCGCCGTCACGGTCCTCGAGGTCGGCCCCCGCATCCTTGCCGTGGAGGAGCCGGAGTCGTCCGAGGTGATCGCCCAGGTGTTCGAGGCCGAGGGCATCGGCGTCCATGCCGACGTCTCGATTGATGCCGTCGCGCACGACGGCGGGGTCTTCTACGTCACGTGCGGCGACGTGACGTACGAGGCCGAGCGGCTGCTCGTCGCGGCCGGCCGGCGGTCACGCCTCGACGACGTGGGCCTGGAGTCGGTCGGCGTCGAGCCGGGCCGTCATCTGACGGTCGGTGACGACATGGTCGTCAAGGACGGGCTCTGGGCGATCGGCGACGTCGTCGGCAGAGGCGCGTTCACCCACGTGTCGATGTACCAGTCGGAGCGGGCCGCGCGCTCGATCCTGGGCGAGCCCCTCGGCGCGTACGACACGAGCCTGCCGCGGGTGACGTTCACCGACCCGGAGGTGGGCGGCGTCGGGCTGACCGAGCGCCAGGCCCGCGAGCAGGGCCTCAACGTCCGGATCGGCCTGACCGATCTCGCGGCCAGCAGTCGCGGCTTCGTCCACGGAGCCGGCAACGAGGGCCTGATCAAGATCGTCATCGACGACGACCGCGGCGTCATCGTCGGCGCCAACAGCGTCGGCGTGTCCGGCGGCGAGACCCTCGCCGGGCTGGCCTTCGCGGTGCGGGCCGAGATCCCGGTCGAGACGCTGGCCAACACGATCTACGCCTACCCGACGTTCTGGCGGGCGATCGAGTCGGCACTCTGACGGTCCCGGGGGTTGTTCAGCCCTTGCGCAGCAGCGCCAGCACCTCGCGCTCCAGCACACGGCTGGTGGGCGCCCCGGGGGAGACGCGCCGGTGCTCGGGCGACACCGTGACCCCGTGCTCGTACAGGTCGACCACGCGTGGATCGACGTACGACGACCTGGCCACGGCCGGCGTGTTGCCCAGGTGCTCGGAGACCTCGCGCATCGCCGCGGCGACGGCTCGCTTGCGCCGTGCCGCCGTCGACGCATCGGTGCCCGCGAGCGCCAAGGCGGCGATCGTGGTGCCGCGCCAGGTGCGGAAGTCCTTGGCGGTGTAGTCGCCTCGCAGGACCTCCTTGACGTAGGCGTTGACGTCGCTCGCGTCGAGATCCTTCCAGTCGTGCCCGTCACGGTAGGCGAGCAGCTGTTCGCTGCCCCCACGGCGCCGGCGCAAGACCTCGAGGACGGTCTGCACGCGCTCGTCGCGCACCGTCACCTGCACCTCCTGGCCCGACTTGGCGGTGTAGTCGAACGCCAGGCCGTCGCCGGTGACCCGCACGTGCTGCTTCTGCAGGGTCGTCAGCCCGAAGCTGCCGTTCTCCTCGGCGTACCGGACCGATCCGATGCGGAACATGCCGAGATCGAGCAGGCTGAACGTCGCGGCCGCGACCCGCCTCAGATCCACCTGGTCGCCCGACAGGTCACGCCGGGCCCGTCCGCGGCGCCTGATCAGCGAGTCGGCGAAGTCCTCCATGCGCTCGAACTTCTCGGCGTCGCGCCGCTCGCGCCAGCCGGGGTGGTAGAGGTACTGGCGGCGTCCGGCGTCGTCGGTGCCGACGGCCTGCAGGTGACCGTTGTCGACCGAGCAGATCCACACCTCGGTCCACGCCGGCGGGATGACCAGCAGCTTGCACCGCTCGACCTGCTCGGTCTCGAGCGGGTTGCCCTCCTCGTCGAGGTAGCGGAACCCCCGGCCATGACGGACCCGGGACCATCCGGGCGAGCTGGCGGACGTGCGACGGAGGCGAACCATGGTCCGTCCACGCTAGGGGCACGGGGCCCGGTCGGCACGTCGTGCAGCAGACCCCGCGGGGTCCCGAGCGCTACTGCTGGGACGCCCTCTCGGCGATACCGCGCCGGTGCCAGACCCAGTCGGTCGGCAGCTCGATCCCGTCGAACCCGATGCCTTGGTAGATCAACCGGTACGCGTCGGGGTTCTCCTGACGCTGCTGCTCCGCCACGCGGCGGACGTCGCTCCACAGCGGCGTGCTGCTGGGCGATCCCAGGTACTCGCCGGTCGACGTGCCTGGGAGGGCGTCGGCCCGCATGCTCAGGCTCGCCAGCAGGCTCCGTGCGTGGGAGTCCAGGATCGTGACGATGAAGTGGATGCCGTTCGCGGACGCCCCGGAGTTGAGCCCGTAGTAGAGCGCTGCCGCGCACAGGCCGCCTCGGCCCTCGCCCCGACGCGCGGCGATCGTCGCGACGTCCCAGGTGCGGTCGAGGTCGACGCCGGCCTCGCGGGCCGACCGATCGCCGTCGACCTGCCACGGCGGACGGCTGACGTCGTTGAGCGTCTTGAGGCCGGCCGGGCCGGAGGCGATGAACCGGGCAGCCGCGACAGCGCGCCCGTCCGGCTCCAGAACGGCGATGAATCCCGTCTGGTCGTCGTAGGGGCCGTACTCGAGGGCGAACTCCTCGGGGGTGTTGCCGTACCTCTCCATGAAGACGTCGGCCTCGCACGCCTTCGCGGCCACGAGGTCGTCGCCGGTCGGGTCGAACACGAGTCGCAGGGGTGCGGCGGTCATCGTGACGTCTCTTTCTCGTCGTCGGGTTGCTGCGCGGTCAGGGTGCGTCCGAGGACCCACCGGCTGAGCTCGTCGGTGGTCATCGGGCGGGCCAGGTGATAGCCCTGGACGGTGTCGATGCCCATCGCGACGAGCTCGGTGAGGTCGGCGGCGTTCTCGACGCCCTCGGCGACGATGCGCAGCTCGAGGGCGTGGGCCAGCTGGATGGTGGAGGCGACGATCATCCGGCTGCGGGCGTCGGTGGCCACGTTGCCGATGAGCTCCTGATCGATCTTGAGCTCCTGGACCGGAAGGTTGCGCAGATAGGCCAGCGACGAGAAGCCGGTGCCGTAGTCGTCGATCGAGACCTGGACCCCGTGGCTGCGCAGGGCCAGCAGGATGTCACGGGTGTGCTCGGGGTCGGCCAGGAACGAGTCCTCGGTGACTTCTAGGACGAGGCGGTCGGCCGCGACGTCTCGGTCGGACAGCAACGTGTAGAGCATCGGGAGGAAGCTGGGCCCGAGCAGCTCGGGCGGGGCGCAGTTGATGGCGACGCGCAGGTCGATGCCGTCGCGCTCTCGCGCGATCAGGTCGTCCACGGCCTGACGTGCCACGACCTCCGACAGCCGAGCCATGAGCCCGGCGCGGCGTGCGGCGGGCAGGAAGGTGTCGGGGCTGACGACACCGTGGAGGGGATGGCGCCAGCGCACCAGCGCCTCCAGCCCTGCCACGTCCATCGTGGCCGCATCGAGCTGAGGCTGGTACCAGACCTCGATCTGTCCGTCGCTCAGACCTTTGCGCAGGTCCTCGGCCAGCTGCAGCCGCGAGCGCGAGAACTCGTCGAGCTCGGCGTCGTAGAGCGCGACGCCGAGGCCGGAGTTCTTGGCCTGGTACATGGCCACGTCGGCGCGGCGCATGGCCTCGCTTCCGTCGATCGACGCGCCGTCGACGACCGTCACGCCGATCGAGGCGCCCAGCGACAGCTCGATGCCCTCGACGAGCAGGGGCTTGGACAGTTCCTGCAGCACGCCGTGGGCGGTCTCCATCAAGGCCATCTCGTCGGTGCCGGCGACGACGATCGCGAACTCGTCGCCGCCCAGTCGCGCGACGCGCACGCGCGGCCCGACGGCCTCCCGGATGCGGACGGCGACCATCGTCAGCACCGTGTCGCCCGCCCGGTGGCCGAGTGAGTCGTTGATCTCCTTGAAGCCGTCGAGGTCGAGCAGCATCAACGACATGGGGCGCCGGGCGGCGAGGTCGCCGGCGAGCCAGGCCCGCACGGCGCGCCGGTTGGGAAGCTTGGTGAGATCGTCGGTCTCCGACAGCGCGAACGCCTCGTTGGCGCGATTGGCGTCGCGCAGGGCCAGCGCCATCCGCATGGCGACAGCGGTCAGGGTCAGGATCGCGGGGGGGAGCATGTACGACGCGACGGTGTCGTCGGGGCGGAAGGCCAGCACCGCCAGGGCCAGGATGCCGGCACCGACCAGCACGGGCGTCCCGGCGATCTGGGGCACGACCTTGATGACGGTCTTGGGCGCCATGCAGGCCGCCGTCACGATCAGCACGAAGGCACCGGCCCACAGGGTGTAGCGCAGGGCGCCGAAGTCGTAGGTTCTGGCCGATCCCTGGAGGGCGAATGCCGAGTCGGCGGCCGCGAGCAAGGTGAAGCCGATGCCGAGCATCCACGACTTGCGCCGGTCGACGCGCATCTGCAGCAGGCCCTGGCCCAGCACCAGCAGCGCCAGGATGACGTCGGCCAACGGGTAGATGAGGGCCAGCAGAAGGGGGACGCCCTCCTGGTGGGAGAGCACGCGGACGGGCGTCACCAGCAGGAGGCAGGCCAGGCACGCGGTGCCGCCGCAGATGATGACGATGTCGAGCCATGCCCGGGCCGGACGTGACTGGCGGCGGTCGATGTCGCGCACCAGGTAGCCGGCCATGCCGAGGTACGACAGCATGAAGAGCCACTCGCCGTCGGCGGGGAACTGGGCTTTGCTGCCGTCGATGGCTGTGTTGACCGAGATCGAGCCGATCGCCCAGCTGATGATGGCGGCGAGGAGCAGCACCAGGGTCGTGCGCCGGTCGGGGAGCAGGAAGGCTGCCAGTGCCAGGCGCACCAGCAGAAGGGGGAAGAACACGCCCAGTCCCGGCAGCACGATCGTGTCGGTCTGGATGGTGCCGAACCAGCCTCCCACCAGGTAGATGAGCAGGCCGATGCCCACGACGAAGAAGGGAACGGGGGCCAGGACGTCCTGGACGGCGCCCAGTCGTGATCGCTGCTTTCCGGACGCACGGTTGTCGAGCACCTCACCGCCCCCGGCCGGGGTCGCTCGGGTGCCGCACGGCCGGCTGCCACGTGTGAGGAGCCTCAGGCTCGAGGCTGTCGAGGATCAGGTCGACGTCGGCGGGGGTCGTGAGCGGGTTGACGAAGCACAGCCGCAGCACGGTCTCGCCGTCGAAGCGAGTGGGGGTGATCAGCGCCGTCCCGCGGGCGTGGGCCTGCGCCGACCAGCGGGCGTAGTCGACCGGCAGCCAGCCCCGGCGGCGGAACAGCACGACGGACAGGCGGGGCTCGGTGACGAGATCGAGGTAGGGATGGGCCTCGATCTGCTTGGCCGCGTAGCACGCGGTGGCCAGGCAGGTCTCGACCGCGTCGACGTAGGCGTCGGTGCCGTTGGCGACGAGCGAGGCCCACACCGGCACGCCTCGCGCGCGACGGCTCAAGTGGGCGGCGTAGTCGGCGGGGTTGTCATCGTCGTCTGCGACGACCTCGAGGTAGTCGGCGCGCTGCTGGTGCGCCGCCCTTGCGACGGACGGGTCGAGGTACAGCACCGCGGCGCAGTCGAACGGGGTGAACAGCCACTTGTGGGGGTCGATCGTCACCGAGTCGGCCCGGTAGATGCCCACGAACTCGTCGCGTCGGCTGCGGGCCAGCAGCGCCGCGCCGCCGTACGCTGCATCGACGTGCATCCAGATGCCGCGGACCTCGCAGCAGTCGGCGATCTCGTCGAGGGAGTCGACGGCGCCGGTGTTGGTCGCTCCGGCGTTGGCGACGACGGCGACGACGTCCCGCGGGTCGAGGGAGTCGAGCACCTCCGTCAGCGTGTTTGCGTCGAGCGGCTCGTCGGGCGATCCGGCCGAGACGACGCGGCAGCCCATGATGGCCGCGGCCGCCTTGATCGACGAGTGGGCCGCTCCGCTTGCGACGATGACGTCAGGCGGCCCTCCCGACGGCGCCACGAGGCCGTGGCGGGCGGCGACGAGCGCACTGAGGTTGGCGAGCGAACCGCCGCTGACGAACACGCCGTGGGCCTGCTCGGGGTAGCCGACGACGTCGCACAGCCACCGCATGGCCTGCCGCTCGGCCGCCACGACGTCACCGGCCTCGAGCTCGGTGCCGCCGTAGACGGCTGCTGCCGACAGGGCTGCGTCCGCGATGATCGCTGCCGGGGTCGGGGATCCGCCGACGAAGGCGAGGTAGCGGGGATGGTCGGTCGGGAAGGCGGTCGGGAGCAGCAGGTCTCGCATGGCCGCCCACGTCGCGTGGATGCCGATGCCGCCGCTCGTGACGCCGGGCAGGGCCCCCGTGCGGCCAGGACGGACCGGTGCGGACGCGCTGCGTCGATCGGCGATCCACGACGCGAGGTCGCTGAGGACCTGCCGATCCTGGATCGCGAAGTCGTGCACGTCTGCCGCCGTTCGAAGAGGTGAGTGGCGAACGGCCATCAACGTCCCGCGGACGGACCCGCCCGGAGCACTGTGTGCCGTCCATCTCTAGGGTAGCCCCGCAGAGAGGTCAGAGGTCAGGACAAGGTGTGTGGGATACCGCTCAGGACTTTAGTCCTGGGTCTGTTCGGTTTGGCCGATCGCACCGGGCGCAAGGGTGTCGTCGCGACCAGGGATCGCTAGTCTGTCGCGCGACCTGGATGCGAAGGAGACCGCCTGTGACCACTCGTCCGACTCCGATGCGTGCCATGCCCGCCCTGCTGCCCCTGGTGCTGGCCGCCGTCCTGCTGAGCGGCTGCGGACGTTCTGACGGAGGCTCCGACACCGGCTCGTCGGCCGCCCGGCCGCCGGCCTCGCCCGCAGAGAGCGGCGGAACCGCCGAGCCGGCCACCTCCTCGGGCGCCGCGAGCGGCGACTTTCCCACGTGCGACGAGGCCAAGGCCGCGCTCGGACCGAAGGCTGCCGGTCTGGTCGAGCTCCCGGGTAGCGACAACGGCGTGACGACGGGAGCCGGCGGCCCGTCGTTGGTTTGCGCCTGGCACACCAAGGAGACCTCGAGCGACAACATCCACATGGAGCAGTACGGCGGCATCTCCGTCGGCATCTCGCGCGATCCGGAGTTCACCGAGGAGAGCATGGAGCCGCTGGGGTGGGTCGTGAAGGACCCCACGGTGTCGGCTGCCGGGGCCTGGGCCCTCAAGGTCGGCGGCACGTACGACCCGTCCGACCAGCTCGACGTGACCGGCGTGCAGGTGGTGCGCGATGGTGTCGTCATCACCTTCACCTCGGGCGGCGTGGCTCTGCAGGACGTCCCGCAGCTGGCCTCGTTGACCAACCAGTGGGCGATGGGCGCCGGCGTGGCGCTGCTCGACCTGATGGACCGCCGCTGACCGGCATCGAGTGGGTGCCCCCGACAGGAATCGAACCTGTGGCCTACCGCTTAGGAGGCGGTCGCTCTATCCGACTGAGCTACGGGGGCGTTCGAGAGTCAGGTTATCCAGAGGACGCTCGACCGCATACGATCGCCCTTGTGTCCTGCCGTCCTCATAGCCGCTTCGGCGGTGCCTCCCGCGCGGAGCGCGAGCAATGAGGCGGCTGCTCGTCGGGGTCGTGATCCTCGTGATGGCCGCCGCCGGCATCGTCTTCTACGGCGCCAACGGAGCCACGCCCGAGCCCGCGCCCACGCCCGAGCCGTGCGCGGCCCCGCGTCCGCTGCCGGCCGGCACGACGACCCAGACGATCCGCTCGGGTGACCACACCCGCACCTACCTGATGCACGTGCCGCCGGGCTACGACGGCACCACGCGCGTCCCCGTCGTGCTGATGTTCCACGGTCTGGGTGGTGATCCCGCCACGGTGCTCGCAGCCACCGACATGGTCGAGCGTGCCGACGCCGACGACACGATCGTCGTGGTCCCGCTCGGACGCGGTGAGCCGGCGCGGTGGAGCTTCCGCAAGCCGGCGACCGACCCGACGTCCGACCTCGCCTTCGTCCACGACCTGGTCGACCGCGTGCAGCGCACCGGGTGCACCGATCCGTCCCGGCTCTTCGCGGCGGGTTTCTCCAACGGCTCGGCGCTCACGCTGGCCCTGGCCTGCGACGGCAGCACCAGGTTCGCCGCCTACGCCGCGGTGTCGGGGCCGTACTACGAGCCGCGCTGCGACGACGCCCCGCCGGCGTCGATCATCTACTTCCACGGCATGGCCGACACGACCGTGCCCTTCGGTGGCGCCGACACCGCCATCGGTCGTCTTCCTCCGGTCAACCAGACGATGTCGCAGTGGGCCACACGAGGACGATGCCCGGCCTCAGGGGCGTTCACGACGGCTGACGACTCGGTGCACCACTTCGCGTGGCGCTCGTGCAAGGGCGGCACCGACGTCGACATCTACGCGGTGGTGGGAGGCGTGCACGGCTGGCCCGGTGGTGGGCCGATGTCGCCGGGACGAGCCTCGCGCACCCAGGACAGCCCGGTCGACGCCACAGCCCTGCTGTGGAGGTTCTTCCAGCGGCACCCAGCCGCCCCGGCGGCCGCGGGTGGACACTAGACCCATGACGAGAGTGCGCCGATGACCAAGCCGATCGAGACCTGGCTGACCGACATGGACGGCGTCCTGGTCCACGAGGACACCGCGATCCCGGGCGCGGCCGAGTTCATCGCACGCCTGCGCGACAGCGGACGCAAGTTCCTCGTGCTGACCAACAACTCGATCTTCACACCGCGCGACCTGTGCGCGCGGCTGAGGGCGGCCGGCATCGACCTGCCCGAGACGGCGATCTGGACGTCGGCGCTCGCCACGGCCAAGTTCTTGTCCGAGCAGCGGCCCGACGGCACCGCCTACGTCATCGGCGAGGCCGGCATGACCACGGCGCTGCACAACGTCGGCTATGTCATGACGAGCCAGGACCCCGAGTACGTCGTGCTCGGCGAGACCCGCACCTATTCGTTCGAGGCGATCACCCGGGCGATCCAGCTGATCGACAACGGCGCCCGCTTCATCGCCACCAACCCCGACGCGACCGGCCCCTCTCCGGCCGGGTCGTTGCCGGCCACCGGCTCCGTCGCGGCCCTCATCACCAAGGCCACCGGCGTCGACCCGTACTTCGTGGGCAAGCCCAACCCGCTGATGATGCGCAGTGCCCTCAACCAGATCGAGGCGCACTCCGAGACGACGGTCATGATCGGCGACCGCATGGACACCGACGTGCTGTCGGGCCTCGAGGCGGGGCTGCGGACGTTCCTGGTGCTGACCGGGTCGACGCCGGCGAGCGCGGTGGACCGGTTCCCGTTCAGGCCCACCGAGGTGTTCGACTCGATCGCCGACGTCGTCCCGCTGGTCACCTGAAGGTTACCCACGGGTAGTACCTGCGACGCGATATTTGTTATCGTTTCGTAATCTGCGCGACGGCCTCACCCGGCCCGAGACAGACCCGGCAGCACGTGCCGGGACGTCCACCATGGAGTGAATCGTGAAGATCTTCCTCACTGGTGCGAGCGGGGTCATGGGCCGATCGTCCATCGACGCTCTGCACCGAGCAGGCCACGACGTCGTCGGGCTGGCGCGTACCGACGAGACCGCCCAGCAGATCGCCGAGGCAGGCGCGCGACCCTGCCTCGGCGACATATTCGACCGTGCGGCGATGGTCCGTGGCATGAGCGGCTGCGATGCGGTCGCCAACCTTGCGACCAAGGTGCCGGTGGGCTCGCAGGCGTTGCGCCCGGGCTCGCTGAAGAAGATCGACCGCATCAGGCTGCACGGCTCGCGCATCGTCGCCGAGGCCGCCCGGCGTGCCGGCGTCGGACGCATCGTGCAGCAGAGCCTGAGCTTCGTCTACGCCGATCACGGCGACGACTGGATCGACGAGCACAGCCCGGTCGACGTGACGCGAGCGACCGAGCCGGTCGTCGTCGCCGAGGACAACGTGAAGGCGTTCGCCGCCGACGGGGGCACGTCGGTGAGCCTGCGCTTCGGCCTGATCACCGGCGACGACCCCAACACGGCGTGGCTGTTCCGCCGTGCCTCTGCCGGGCGCTCGATCGGACTCGGCAACGAGGACTCGTGGATGCACGTCGTCCATCCCGACGACGTCGGCACCGCCGTCGTCCACGCTCTTGCGGCGCCGGGGGGCGTCTACAACGTCGGCGCCGAGCCGGTGCACCGGCGCGACTACGTCGACACGATCGCGCTGGCCGCCGGGCGCAAGGGCGGTGGCCACTTCCTGCCGGGATGGATCCTGCGCCTCGGTGCCGAGAAGCTCGAGATCCTCGTGCGGTCGCAGCGTGTCAGCTCGCAGCTGTTCAGCGATCGCACGGGCTGGCACCCGAGCCATCCCAAGCTGACGCCGGACTGGTTCGATGACCTCGTCCGCGCCTGACCGCGCCGAGCTCGAGCGACGACGGCGTGCTGCCGAGCGGCTCGGCGACCTGATGCCCAGCACGACGTCCGACGAGTCCGACGAGGGCTGGGGCGATCGCGAGAGGGCGTCGCGCGACGACGAGTACCTGCGCGACGTCCCCCCGCACCACGGCTGAGCGACGGGGCCTACAGGCCGGTCGGACCACCCGGGCGCTGCTGGGCGGCGAGGAGCTCGCGGATGTCGCGCAGCAGCTGGACGTCCTCGGGGACCGCGACCGGCGCCTCCTCCGTGCCCTTGGCGAGCCGCTCCTGCACGGTCTTCATCGGCACGACGACGAAGAAGTAGACGACGGCTGCGGTGATCGTGAACGTGATGAGCGCCGTGATGAAGATGCCGAAGGTGAACGACTGGCCGTCGACCTCGAGGGTCATGCCCTCGGGACCGCCTCCTCCAGCGAGCCCGATCAGCGGCTCGATGAACGACGCGGTGAACGCCGTGACCAGCGCCGTGAAGGCGGTGCCGATGACGACGGCGACCGCGAGGTCGACGATGTTGCCGCGGAGCAGGAAGTCCTTGAATCCCTTGATCATGCGTCCCCCTAGGGGTCTCGGGTGTGGTGCCACGACCCTAGCGAGGGCGCGCCCGGTGGACTAGTCGGACGAGGTGATGACGGACAGCCGCGACGAGAGCCCGGCCTGGGCCAGCGCCAGGGCGCCCTGCTCGGTCGTGACCACCCCGAGGGCGGCCGCCTCGGCCTGATCGGCGTCGTCAGGGACCGTCACGACCTCGACGTCGCGGGCGACGATCTCGGCCGGGCTCTCACCTCCTGGCGCGACGGCCACGACATCGACGCGGTCGCCGGCCCCGATCGCGGCGGCGTCTGCACGCTCGACGCGGATGGTGGTGAAGACCGCGTCGGCGCCGTAGCCGTCGAGCGAGCCGGGGCCCACCAGCCGGACGTCGGTCAGCGGCTCTCCGGCCCGCATCGGGCCGGCCACGCGACGTCCGAGGGCGCGGTGGCGGGCCAGCACGTGATCGGGCGCCGCCGCCCGGGGGACGGCGGCCGTTGCGATGTCGTCGGCGGTGACGACCGTGCCGCTGGCCAGGTCGCGGCGGGCGACGAGGATCGTCTCGGTCTGCGGTGACTGGCGCACGGCCGACAGTGCGCTCAGCACGGCGAGGGCGGCGCAGACGGCCGCGAGAAGTCGGCGGTGCTCGTCGGCCAGGCGGCGGATGCGGTCCATGGTCGGACTCTAGGAAGGTCCGGTCGCGGTCGCAGCCGACCGTCCACAGGGCTCAGGCCGCGGAGCCCGACCCGCTGCCGGAGGTGGACGTGCTGGGCTTGGCGGGCGTGCTGGACGTCGAGTCGGTCTTGGCGGACGACGAGGAGGTGCTCTCGCCCGACGAGGAGCTCGACGAGGACGAGGTGGAGCTCGACGAGGGCGACGAGCCGGAGGTGGACGAGCCCGAGCGGCTGTCGGTCTTGTAGAACCCGGAGCCCTTGAACACCACGCCGACCGCGTTGAAGACCTTGCGCAGATCGCCTCCGCAGGTGGGGCAGACGGTCAGCGCGTCGTCGGTGAAGCTCTGCTGGACCTCCAG
>JBEVGQ010000267.1:0-4785 GCA_040511655.1 Aeromicrobium sp.
GTCCCATCGCGACGCGCTGGCGCTGGCCGCCCGAGAGGTTGGCGGGCTTGCGCTGCAGGTGCTCGTCGAGGTCGAGCGTCTTGCTCGCCTCGCGCACCTTCGCGTCGATGTCCGCGTCCTTCCACTTGGCCAGGCGCAGCGGGAACGCGATGTTCTCGTAGACCGTCAGGTGGGGGTAGAGGGCGTAGTTCTGGAAGACCATCGACAGGTTGCGGTCGCGCGGGGCCAAGTCGTTGACCCGCTCGCCGCCGATCAGCATGTCGCCCGAGGTGATGTCCTCGAGGCCGACGATCATGCGCAGGAGCGTGGACTTTCCGCAGCCCGAGGGGCCGACGAGGATCAGGAACTCCCCGTCGGCGACGTCGATGCTGACGTCGTTGACGGCCGGGAACCCGTCGCCGTACTTCTTGACGATGTTCTTCATCTCGATGGTGGCCATGTGGATCAACCCTTCACTGCGCCGGCGGTCAGGCCGGCGACGATCTTGCGCTGGAAGAACAGGACGAGGATGACGATCGGGATCGTCGCGACGACGGCGCCCGCTGCCAGGAGCGAAGCCGGCCGGTTGAACGGGTCGGCACCGACGAAGAACGACAGGGCCGCCGGGATGGGGCGGGCCCGTTCGGTCGACGTCAGGGAGATGCCGAACACGAAGTCGTTCCAGGCGAAGAAGAATGTCAGGATCGCCGCGGTGAAGACACCGGGGGCCGCGAGCGGCACGATGACCTTGCGGAAGGCCTGCCACGACGTGGCGCCGTCGACCTGCGCGGCCTGCTCCATCTCCCACGGGATCTCGCGGAAGAACGCCGAGAGGGTCCAGATCGCCAGCGGCAGCGTGAACGACATGTACGGGATGATCAGGCCGAGCCAGGTGTCGTAGATGCCGAGCGTGCGCCACATGTCGAACAGCGGGCCCACCAGCGAGACGACCGGGAACATCGCGATCACCAAGGCCGTCGTGAGGACGAACTTCTTGCCCTTGAACTCGAGCCGCGCGATGGCGTAGGCCGTGAGCGTCGCCAGGATCACCGAGAGCACCGTCGCGATGAGGGAGATGCCGATCGAGTTGACGATCGCCCGCCGGAACTGCGGGTCGTGCAGGACGTCGGAGTAGTTGGACCACCCTGCCCCGCCGCCGCTGGACGGGAAGAAGCCGGGGGAGCCGTTGGTGACGGCCGCCTGCGACTTGAACGACAGCGAGATGATCCAGGCCACCGGCAGCAGGCACCAGGCGAGGATCACCGCGATGCCGACTCCGGTGCCGATCTTGCTCTTGAGGTCGGTCTTCATGTCAGCCCTCCTGCCGTGCGTCGGCCAGATTGACCCTGAACAGCTTGACGATGATGAAGGCCACCACCAGCACCGAGAGGAACAGCAGCACCGAGAGCGCCGATCCGATGCCGAGCTGGAACTGCTCGATCACCTGTCTGTAGGTCAGGAACGAGATCGACTCGGTGCTGTTGGCTCCGGCGGTCATCACGAAGATGTTGTCGAAGATGCGATAGGCGTCGAGCGCGCGGAACAGCACCGCGACCATGATCGCTGCGCGCATGTTGGGCAGGATCACCTTGTAGAGCCGCTGCCACCAGGTGGCGCCGTCGACCTTCGCGGCCTCGAGCATGTCTTCGGACACCTGGGCCAGTCCTGCCAGCAGGAGCAGCGACATGAACGGAGTCGTCTTCCAGATCTCGGAGGCCATGATCGCGATCAGCGAGGAGTTGCGCTCGGCGAACCAGTTGAAGTCGTCGCTGATGAACGGCAACCAGCTGTTGACGAATCCGTTCTGGTACGAGAACGCGAACTGCCACGCGAAGCCCGACACGACCGTGATGACGCCATAGGGGATCAGGATCGAGGTGCGGATGACGCCCCGGGCGAAGATCACCTTGTGCATGACCATCGCGAACGCGAAGCCGATGACCAGCTCGAACGCGACGGTGATGATCATGATCACGACGGTCGTGACGGTGTCGCGCCAGAAGAGCCCGTCGCTGAGGGCCGTCCAGTAGTTGGTCAGGCCCACGAAGTTGCGGTCGTCCGGCGCCGTCAGCGAGTAGTCGAACAGCGACAGGTACAGCGCCCGCAGCATCGGGAAGGCGGTGACGACGAGCATCAGCGCGAGGGCCGGGGCGACGAGCTTGAGCGCCAGCCGGTTCTCGGCGCGGGAGCGGTCGGACATGGGGTCGCTCACAGGAGTGCCTTTCCGCTCAGGATCGCCTTGAGGAAGGCGGCCGACTTGCCAGGCGTCGAGGGACCGACCGAGGCGGGCGAGTGCCATCGCGCCTGGATCGCGCTGGAGATCTGGCTGTAGTAGGCGCTCTTGGGGCGGGGTCCGCCGGAGTCGACGCTGTCGCTCCACAGGGCGAGCAGATCGGCGGGGTACGCCTCCTTGAGCTCGTCGGAGTCGTACACCGACTGACGTGACGGCATGAGTCCCTCGTTGACGGCGAGGTCGCTCTGTGCCTTCGCGCTCGTCACGCACACCGCGGCGTTCTGGGCGAACGCGGGATGCTTCGAGTACGCGCCGACGCCGATGTCGATGCCGCCGATGGGGGGCTTGGACTCCTCTCCCTGGACGGTCTGGGGGTAGCGCGCATAGCCGAGGTCTTCCAGGCCTGCCTTGTCGGCGGGACCGCCGGGCTTGCCGACCAGGCCCTCGTAGTTCTTGTAGACGAAGGTCCAGTTGGTCATGAACTCGCCGGCACCGCTCTTGGGGAACATCTGGCCGAGACTCGTGCCTTCGTTGGACGTCGTGAAGTCGGGCTGGGCGGCCTTCGACTTCGCCAGCTTCTCGATGACCGCGGCGGCGTCCTCGCCCGCCTTCGAGTTGATCGTGACCTTGGCGTCACGTCCGGCCTCGACGGTGTCGGGGTCGAGGATGTTGCCCCCGGCTCCCTGGACGAGCGCGTTGATCCACACGACGTAGGCCTCGTACTTGTTGGCCTGCACGCCGACGGTGCCGTCGTTGTCGGCCGCGGCCTCGATGACCTGGTCCCACGTGACCGGCTGGGTCATGTCGAGACCGGCAGCCTGCGCCAACGACTTGCGGTACCAGAGCACCTGCGTGTTGGCCCACTGCGGCGCGGCCACCACCTTGTCCTCCCAGGTGACGGTCTCGCCGGCGCCCTTGAGGACGTCGTCGTCGAGCACCTTGTCCTTGAGGTCGCCCTCGAACGGCAGCAGCCACTTGGCGTTGGCGAACTCCGGGACGAAGACCGGGTCGAGGCTCATCAGGTCGGTCGAGCTGTCCTTCGCGGCCAGGCGTCGCGCGAGCTGGGTGCGCTGGTCGGTCGCGCTGGACGGCAGCAGCTGGATCTTGATCGTGTAGTCGTCGGTGCTGCAGCTCTTGGCCAGGGCGTTGAGCGTGTCCTGCCCGTCCGGGTTGATGTACCAGTTGAGCGTGGCCTTGCCGCCGTCACCGCCACAGGCGGTCAGGACGCTCAAGGACAACGCTGCCGCTGCCAGGCCGGCGGCGGCCCTGCGGGCACGTCGTACGGTCATGTCTCCCCCTACCGGACCCTGCCGCACGGCATCTGGGGTGACGCCGGTCACAGGGTCGACACGAACCTAGTCGTGGGGCGAATGCTCCGCAACAGCGGGTCGCGCCACGAGCCAGACGGCCTCGTCCGAGCCGAGCAGGCGCACCGGCTCGATCTCGCTGCTGGCGGCGACGATGACCGCGTCCGCAGGCAGCTCGACGGGCGTGGGCCCCAGATTGGCCAGCACCGTGACGGCGCCTTCGGGGGAGGTGACCGTGAACGCCAGGACATCCTCGGGCTGGCCGTCGAGCCACGCGAGCTCGCCACGGCCGAGGCGATGGTCGCGGCGCAGACGCAGCAACGTCGTGTAGAGCTCGAGGGTCGAACCGATGACGCCGCGCTGGCGGTCGGGGGCGAGCTCGCCGTACTCGGCGGGCTGGGGGAGCCACGACCGCTCGGACGGACCGAAGCCGAACGACGGCTCGCCCGCCACCCACGGGACGGGCACGCGGCAGCCGTCGCGTCCGATCGACGCGCCGCCCGTGCGGGCGAACGTCGGGTCCTGGCGCGCCTCGTCGGGCAGGCGCGTGGCCTCGGGCAGGCCCAGCTCCTCGCCCTGGAAGAGGTAGGCCGATCCGGGCAGCGCGAGCATCACGGTGGTGGCGGCGCGTGCGCGGCGCAGCCCGACGACGGCGTCGGGCTGAGGGCTCTCGGCGCCGATGCCGGCGATCTTCTGCAGCCCTGGCAGCTGCGGGTAGCCGAGCCGCGACGCGTGCCGCACGACGTCGTGGTTCGACAGCACCCACGTCTGAGGCGCCCCGACGGCTGCGGCCTGCGCCAGCGAGTGCGTGATGGTCTCGCGCAGGTCGGCCGCGAGCCACGGTGTCATGAGGTACTCGAAGTTGAACGACTGGTGCAGCTCGTCGGGACGGACGTAGCGGGCCAGCGCCTCGCCGGGAAGCACCCAGGCCTCGGCGCACAGGATGCGGTCGGCGTCCTCGCCCTCCTTCGCGTAGGAGTCGGCGATGCGCCGCCACTCGCGGTAGATGTCGTGCACGCCCGGCTGGTCCCACATCGGCAGACGGGACGTCGGGCTGACGGAGTCGTCGCCGTCGAGGTCGGTGTCGGGCAGGCCCTCGGCCTTGACCATCCCGTGGGCGACGTCGATGCGGAAGCCGTCGACGCCGCGGTCGAGCCAGAACCGCAGGACGTCCTGCATCTCGTCGCGGACCTCTTGGTTGGTCCAGTCGAGGTCGGGCTGGCTCGTGTCGAACATGTGCAGGTACCACTGGCCCGGACGTCCGTC
>JBEVGQ010000268.1:0-8353 GCA_040511655.1 Aeromicrobium sp.
CTTACCCTCCCGGCCAGCACGGCCGCGCGCGCGTCAAGGAGTCGGAGTACCGCAACCAGCTGCTCGAGAAGCAGAAGGCGCGTTACACCTACGGAGTGCTCGAGAAGCAGTTCCGCAAGTACTACGAGCTCGCCTCGCGTCGTCCCGGCAAGACCGGTGACAACCTGCTCCAGATCCTGGAGTCGCGTCTCGACAACGTCATCTACCGTGCAGGCTTCGCCCGCACGCGTCGTCACGCTCGCCAGCTCGTGAACCACGGTCACTTCATCGTCAACGGCGTGAAGACCGACATCCCGTCGTTCCAGGTCAGCAAGCACGACATCATCGATGTCAAGCCCAAGTCGCTGGAGACCACGCCGTTCATCGTCGCGCGTGAGACCTACGACAAGGACACGGTTCCGGCCTGGATGGATGTCGCACCCGATCGCGGTCGCGTCCTCGTTCACGCCCAGCCCGTTCGCGAGCAGATCACCGTTCCGATCAACGAACAGCTGATCGTGGAGTTCTACTCCAAGATCTGATCTGCCCCGATCACCCACCACGACACCGCAACCCGGACCTTCAAATAGAGGTTGGTTCGGAAAGGAAGAACACATGCTGATCGCCCAGCGCCCCGCCCTGTCCGAAGAGGTCGTCGACGAGTTCCGTTCGCGGTTCGTCATCGAGCCCCTCGAGCCCGGCTTCGGCTACACCCTCGGCAACTCGCTGCGTCGCACGCTGCTGTCGTCGATCCCGGGTGCGGCCGTCACGTCGATCAAGATCGACGGCGTCCTGCACGAGTTCTCGACGATCCCCGGCGTGACCGAGGACGTCACCGAGATCATCCTGAACCTCAAGGAGCTCGTCGTCTCGTCCGAGAACGACGAGCCCGTCGTCATGTACCTGCGCAAGGAGGGTGAGGGCAGCGTCACCGCCGCCGACATCCAGCCCCCCGCCGGTGTCGAGGTCCACAACCCCGATCTGCACATCGCGACGCTGAACGCCAAGGGCAAGATCGAGATCGAGCTCGTCGTCGAGCGCGGCCGTGGCTACGTGTCGGCCGTGCAGAACAAGTCCGGCGACGAAGAGATCGGCCGCATGCCGGTCGACTCGATCTACTCGCCGGTGCTGAAGGTGACCTACAAGGTCGAGGCCACCCGCGTCGAGCAGCGCACCGACTTCGACAAGCTCGTCATCGACGTCGAGACCAAGAAGTCGATCCTGCCGCGCGACGCCATCGCCTCGGCCGGCTCGACCCTCGTCGAGCTGTTCGGCCTGGCCCGTGAGCTCAACGTCGAGGCCGAGGGCATCGACATCGGCCCCAGCCCGGTGGACGAGCAGCTCGCTGCCGACCTCGCCCTGCCGATCGAGGACCTCAACTTCACGGTCCGCTCGTACAACTGCCTCAAGCGCGAGGGCGTCCACACCGTGGGCGAGCTCATCACGCGCTCGGAGCAGGACCTGCTCGACATCCGCAACTTCGGTTCGAAGTCGATCGACGAGGTCAAGGCCAAGCTCAGCGAGATGGGTCTGGCGCTCAAGGACAGCCCGGCCGGGTTCGACCCGTCCGCGGCCATCGACGCGTACGACGACGACGCCAGCTTCGCCGAGGACGAGCAGTACTGACGTACTGCCCGACCACGGCAACCCAGCCCGATTGATTCTGGAGACCAACCATGCCCACCCCCACCAAGGGACCCCGCCTCGGCGGTAGCCCGGCTCACCAGCGCCTGATCCTGGCCAACCTCGCGCAGAACCTGTTCGAGCACGGCAAGATCACCACGACGGAGGCCAAGGCCCGCCGTCTGCGCCCCTACGCGGAGTCGCTCATCACCAAGGCCAAGAACGACACGGTGGCCAACCGCCGCCAGGTCGTCAAGGTCATCCGTGACAAGAGCATCCTGCACACGCTGTTCACCGAGATCGGTCCCGCCATGGCGACCCGTCCCGGCGGATACACGCGCATCACGAAGGTCGCGCCGCGCAAGGGCGACAACGCCCCCATGGCCGTCATCGAGATCGTCGAGGCCAAGGCCTTCGGCGCGCAGAACCAGACGCCGAAGAAGTCCGCCACCGCTCCGGCCGCTCCGGTCGAGGCCGAGCAGACGCCCGCCGTCGATCCTGAGGATGCTCCGTCCGACGACCTCGGCACCGACGTCGACGTGGTCGAGGCCGCCGAGGACGCCCCCGAGGCGGCCGAGACGGTCGAGAGCTCGACCGACGACGAGGCCACCGAGGCCAAGTAGTCCCAGCCGCACAGCACCGCGCACGCCCGTCACCGTCAGGTGGCGGGCGTTCGTGCGTCACGGCGCGCGACGCACCTCGAGGACCCGGAAGCCCTTCTCGCTGGCGACGCGCGCGGTCGGCCAACCCTGGTCGACCAGCCAGCGCTGCAGCGAGTCGGAGCCGAGGTTCTTGCCCACGACCAGTCGTGCCGTGCCGCCGGGCGCCAGCCGCGGCAGCCAGTGCAGCAGCAGGTCGTGCAGCGCCTGCTTGCCGACCCGGATCGGCGGGTTCGACCAGATGTGGTCGAAGACGACGTCGGGCGGCACTTCAGCCGGCGTCACGACGCGCACCTCGACGCCGAGGCGTGCGGCGTTGAGACGCGTCAGCTCGAGCGCGCGCTCGTTGACGTCCACTGCCCACACGAGGGCAGCGGGGGACGCCGATGCGACCGAGCAGGCGATCGGCCCCCACCCGCAGCCCAGGTCGAGCACGACTCCGGCGGCGGGGGGAGTGCTGGTGCGCAGCAGCACCGCCGTGGCCTTGTCGAGACCGTCGTGGGCGAACACGCCGGTCGACGTGGTGAAGGTCAGCTCGCGCCCCCACACCGCGGCGGTCACCTCGTGGCGGCGGTCGTCGCTGGACGGTACGGCGTCGAAGTAGTGGTCTGCCACGCCGCCAGTGTTCCAGTGCGCTCGTCGAGAAAGTCCGGCGGATCGTCAACGCGGACGCTCTCGGCTGGGTATACCCCTGTGAGGCCGGCACCGTCGCCGTCCCTGACATCGGAGGAACTCATGCGCCAGCGAACACGTCATCTCGTCGCTCTCGGAGCCGTCACCGCTCTCGCCGCGGGCAGCGGCCTCGCCGCGATCGGCTCGGCCCAGGCGGCCACGCTCCCCAAGTCGGCCATCGGCCTGTCGTCGAACGGCAAGAACCTGACGGTCTTCAGCCTCACCACGGGCAAGCGCACCAAGGCGCTCGGCCAGGCCAAGGGCCTCGTGGGCGACACCCGCCTCGTCGGCATCGACGAGCGTCCGGCCGACCACAAGATCTACGGCGTGGGCAACAAGGGCGGCATCTACGTCGTCTACCGTGCTGACGGGAAGGTCCGCAAGGCCTCACAGCTCAGCGTGCCGCTCGAGGGAACGCACTTCGGTGTCGACTTCAACCCGGCAGCCGACCGTCTGCGCATCATCAGTGACACCGGCCAGAACCTGCGCCACGACGTGAGCCAGCCGGCGCCGACGACCTCCGTCGACGGAGCGCTCAACTACGACGGGACCGTCGCCACCGGTGTGACGGCAGCGGCGTACACCAACAGCGACAACGATCCCTCGTCCGGCACGACGCTGTTCAACCTCGACATGACCCGTGACCAGGTCGTGCAGCAGGTGCCGGCGAACTCGGGCAACCTGCTCGTCTCCGGGCGCTTCGGACCGCGTCAGGGTCCCGTCGCCGGTTTCGACGTGGTCGGGTCCAACTCGGGCACGCGCACGGCCGACAACACCGGCTTCGCCTCGGTCCGCCCGACCGGCGGCGGCCTGGCAACCCTGTACCGCGTCAATCTGCTGAGCGGGAAGTTCACGAAGGTGGCACAGTTCGACAAGGACATCGCCGACTTCGCGATCGCACAGCCCCGATGACAGGGTGCCGGTCCTGACCGGGTGACGTCCCACCCTCGTCGACGCAGAGGAGCAACGCTGGTGGTGCCGCGGCGTACCTCCCGGGCTCCTCGTCGCGTCGACGGGGGCGGACGTCTCGCCCCCGACGCGCTGGCGCGGGAGGGGTACGAACGCCACGGGGCCGAGCTGTACCGCTACGCCCTCGGACGGCTCTCGGACGAGGCCTCGGCCCAGGACGTCGTCCAGGAGACCATCGTCCGGGCCTGGCGGGCCGGCGACCGGTACGACCCGGCGACGGCCTCGCTGCGCACGTGGTTGTTCGCCATTGCACGCAACGTCGTGGCGGACCACCTGACGGCGAGGCGGCGTGCCGCCGAGCTGCCCGGCCTCGCCGACCATCTTTGGAAGGACCACATGAGCGACCACAGCGGTGGCGTCGCCGATGTCGACCTGGTCACCCGAGCGCTCGGCCTCATCAGCCACGACCACCGCACGGCGATCGTCGAGACGTACCTGCGCGATCGTTCGTACGCCGACGTCGCCGCCGAGCTGGGCGTCTCCGTGAGCACGCTGCGCAGCCGGGTGTTCCACGGGCTGCGCCACCTGCGCCTGGCGGCGGCCGAGATGGTGATCGAGCGATGACGTCCGTCGGGACCGGCCACGACGAGCTGCGCGAGGCCCTCGGTGCGTACGCGCTGGATCAGCTCGACGACGACCAGCGCCGCGAGGTCGAGCTGCACCTGGCGACCTGCGCCACCTGCCCGACCGAGCTGACGGAGATCCGGCCCGTGGCGCGGGCGCTGCGAGCCGTCGACGCCGACGTCGTCGCAGGCGCCGCATCGGTCCAGGTGCCTGCCGCCCTGGACGACCGCATCCGGCGGGCACTGCCGCCTCCCGGACGAGCGTCTCGTCCGCACGGCCGCCTGGCGGGCGCTGCCGCCGTCGCCGTCGCCGCGGCGGTGGTGGTCGCGGCCGTCGTCGTGCGGGACGACGACGCCAAACCCACGGTCATCGCCGTGCCCCGGGTGACGACGGCCCCGGGCGTCACGGCGGCAGCCGGCCTGGTCGACCACACGTGGGGGGTCGAGGTGAAGCTGCGGGCCTCCGGGTTGCCCGCGGGGGAGAGGTTCCAGATGTGGGTCGTCGCCGACGACGGCAGCAGCCGCGAGGCCGGGGAGTTCATCGGCGTCGCCGGCACCGAGATCGTGTGCGACATGAGCTCGTCGGTGCTGCTCGAGGACGCCGCCGCCTTCCGCGTCGTCGACGACCAGGGCGCGGAGGTCATCTCCGCGGACATCGGGTCCTGATGTCAGCAGGTGCGCGACACGTAGTGCCGCGAGCCGCGAGGCACGACGTCGCGGTCGCGCAGCAGGATCGATGCACGCCCCGACCGTTTGGCGCAGGCGCGCGCGAACGAGCGTCGACCGTTGTCGGTGTACTCGATCTCGATCAGGCGCGAGCCGTACGTGCGGGTGTAGGCACCGCACTCGCGGTACACCTCGCAATCCTCGGCCACGGCGAAGTCGAAACCGATGCCGAGCCTGCTGAGCTGCGGGGCGTTCTTCTGGGCGATGGCGGTGCCCGAGGCGTGCGCCTCGCGGACCAGCCGGCGGGCGAACGCGATGGCGTGCCGCTTGCGGATCAGACCCTTGGAGCGCGTCCACGAGTCGAGGTTGTCGGGCTCGACCGCCTGGTACCCGCGGCGGTGGCACGCGTCGAACCACCCGCGATTGACGCGCGCGAGGGCCTTGCGGCGTGCGGGGGTGCTGATGTCGAGCAGCACCTCGTCGGGCCAGCCCGGGTCGCGGACGAGTCGCCCCCGGGTGTCGCGCAGCAGCAGGGACGGGTGATTGGCCCTCCACCAGCGCAGCGTTCCGGGCTGGGTCTGGAACGAGTTGACGTAGCAGATCGAGTAGCGGCCGGGCACCGGCGCCTCGGACCGGTCGCGGGTGACGATCTGCACGTTCGCGGCAGGCTCGTAGGCCCCGCCGAGCTGGTAGTCGGCGACGCCCGCGCTCGGCGGCAGGGTGACAGGGCTCGCGGTCAGGGCGACGACGGCGGCGATCGCCGCGAGCAGGCCGCTCATGCGTCACGCTCCGCACGGAGCCGTGCTGGCGCGACGAGGCGCCAGGCGTCGTCGACCAGCTCGAACAGCTCGGCAGCGTCGACCTGGTCGAGGTCGACCAGCACGTAGTCGTGCCCGTCGTAGTGAGCCGTGGTGAAGAACGCCGGGTCGTCGCCCTCGACGAGGGCGGCCTTGTCGGTCGCCGAGCAGCGCAGGGCGAGCGAGCCGTCGTCCTCGGTGCGCAGGCGTCCGATCAGCTTTCCGGCGACCTTGATCGCCGGCGTGCCGTACGACGTGGACTCGGCGACCTCGGGCAGCGTCGAGGCGAAGGTCACGAGATCGTCCCAGGTCGCTGGCATGGCACCAGTGTGGCAGTGCGGCGACGTCACGGGGACGGAGTCGGGTGCACGAACTGGAGCTGCCGGCCCCACCGCGGGTTCATCCACTCGCCGTCAGGGACGAACCCGGCCTTGGTGACGACGCCGACCGATGGGTCGTTGCCGGGGGCGATGCGGGCGATGACGCGGTCGACGAGCGGCTCGTGGCGGGCTCGATCGAGCAGCAGCGTCACGGCGACCACCGCGAGCCCGCGACGGCGGTGCGTGGGGGAGATGCGGTAGCCGATCTCGACCCGCCCGTCGGCGGGCGCGCCCTTGAACCCGGCGTTGCCGACGATGACACCCTCGGCGACCACGGCGTTCATGAGCCAGTCGACGTTGGCGGGGTCGTCGTCGACGAGGCGCAGCATGTAGGTCCAGATCTCGACCGGCTCCTGGAACTCGTCGGGCACCGGCACGCCGATCAGCTGCTCGGCGACGACGCGGTCGCCCGCCTCGAGCGCGCGGAACGCCTGCGGGTCGATCGTGGCGAGCCGGACGGTCATGCGTCGCGCCGTTTGCGAGAGGCGATGGCACGGGCGGCCAGGCCGTCGTCGTCGGGATAGGTCACCTGCTCCAGCACCAGCCCGCGGGCGGGCATGACGGTGACCCGGGCGTCGCGGGCGGCCGTGGCCAGGATCTCGCCCGACCACGCGGGTTCGAAGCGGCCCTCGCCGACCGCGACCAGGGCGCCCATCAGGGCGCGCACCATCGAGTGGCAGAACGCGTCGGCGCGCACGGTGGTCTCGATGACATCAGCGGTTCGCACGGCGCTCAGCTCGAGCAGGGTGCGGATCGTGGTGGCTCCCTCGCGTCGCTTGCAGAAGGCGGCGAAGTCGTGCTCGCCGAGCAGGTGGGCGGCCGCGGCGTTCATGGCCTCGACGTCGAGCGGCCGGCGCCATCCCACGACGGTGCCGCGCATCAACGGGTCGGGGCCGGCGGACGCGTCGCACAGGCGGTAGACGTAGCGCCGCTCGAGCGCGGCGAACCGGGCGTCGAAGCCGTCCGGTGCGACCGACAGCGAGCGCAGGCCGATGTCGTCGGGCAGCAGCCGGCGCAGTCGACGCTCGAGGCCGGCCGGGTCGACGTCGTCGAGGTCGACGTGGGCCACTTGGCCACGCGCGTGCACGCCGGCGTCGGTGCGACCGGCGCACGTCAGCTGCGGCGCGCGGTCGAGCCGCAGGATGGTGGCCAGGGCCGACTCGACCTCGCCTTGCACGGTGCGCAGCCCGGGCTGTGCGGCCCACCCGCGGAAGTCGGTCCCGTCGTAGGACAGGTCGAGTCTCAGGCGCACGACGCCACGCTACCGGGGCGCCCGTCTGGGGGCGATGCTCGCCCGGCCCGGTTCGGCGGGTGGCGCGAGCGTTCGGCAGAGTGGCCCCATGGGCACACGACGTGGTCGGGCGATCGTCCCCGTGGCAGCCGTCCTGGTCATGACACTCGCGGGTTGCTCCGGCACAGACAGCGACCCCGTCGACGTCGTGCAGGTCGTCTCTGCACCGGGCGCCGGCTCGACGACCTGGCGGTACGACCTCGGGGCACTGAGCGACGTCGCCGGCGGCGACTACGAGAAGCTTCGCGGCCAGGTCGCCACGAGCCCTGGAGGGACCGACGAGCAGGGCGCTGCCGATGGGACGCGCTACGCCGCCGGGTGGTCGCGCTCGGTCTCGCAGAGCACCGCGGACGATGCCTGTGACGAGCTGGCCGCGTGGTTCACCGACAACGCCCGGCATCTGCCGGGCGATCTGGACGAGTCGCTCGGACGGGTGCCGTCGTCACGCACCATGCATCGACGATGCGTTCGGGCAGTCGCCGTCCAGGCGCCCGAGGGAGGCACCGGCTCGGACGTGTTCCTCACCTACCCGAACAGCGAGCACGGAGGCTACCGCTACGGCATGTTCGCGGAGATGCGCACTCGCGGGACCGCCCACCGTCTCACCGCGGCGTACATGGCGATCGAGCAGCCGTGAACGCCGATGCCCCCGTCCCACCTGGGTGGGACGGGGGCATCGGGACGGTCGGCTAGGACCAGCGCCGCTCGGCGGGCGTGAAGTCGAGGCGGCGGTCGCCGGTGTAGATCTGCTTGG
>JBEVGQ010000269.1:0-8732 GCA_040511655.1 Aeromicrobium sp.
GGCCCTGACCCCGGGGGGGGTGGGTGGCGCGCCGGGCCCCCGCCGGTCGACGACCGTCTTTCTGGGGTGGGGGGTGGGGTCCCCCGCGAGCGGGCTGATCTCGGGGGTCGGCGCCCACGACCCGGCGCACCGCGGCGGCGTCCTCGACGGGGTGCTGGCGGGCCTCGGGTTCGGGCTGCTGTTCGTGTGCCTCGGCCAGGTCGGGGACGACGCCGGTCTTATGCCGCTCGCGCTGTCGCAGCTGGCCTCGATCGCCAGCGTCGTCGTGACCGCAACGGTGCTGCGGCAGGCCTGGGTGCCGCGCACCCGCGCGGCGTGGTCGGCCGTCGTGATGGGCCCTCTGGGCGCCGTCGCGCAGGGCGCGTTCCTGTACGCCTCGCACCACGGCCTGCTGTCGGTCGTCTCGGTGATCTCGTCGCTCTACCCCGCGAGCACGGTCGTGCTGGCCGCGGTCGTGCTGCGCGAGAAGATCCTGCGCTGGCAGGCCGTCGGCCTGATCGCGGCGGCCCTGGCAGTAGCCCTAGTAGCCGCAGGCTGACTTACTTGAGGAACTTGCTGGTCGTGCGGTCCTTGAGGGGCTTGCCGCCGGTCTGGCACGTCGGGCAGTACTGCAGCGCCGATTGCGCGTACGTCACCTCGAGCACCGTGTCGCCGCAGACCGGGCACGTCTCGCCCGCGCGGCCGTGCACGCGCATGCGGGTGCGCTTGTCGTCCTTGAGCTCGTCGGCGGGCTTGCCTCGCGCCTCGTCGACCGCCTCGCGCAGGACGTGCTGCACCGCTGCCTCGAGCCGGATGACCTGGTCGTCGTCGAGGGTCTCAGCGATCGCGAACGGCGACAGCTTCGCCGCGTGGAGGATCTCGTCGCTGTAGGCGTTGCCGACGCCCGCGATGATCTTCTGGTCGCGCAGCAGACGCTTGACCTGCATGCGGCGCCCCAGCAGGGGACGCAGCTCGAAGCCGTCCGCGAGGGGGTCGGGGCCGAGCGCGGCGATGCCGGCCACGTCGGTGGGCGCGGTCACGATGTACATCGCCAGGCCCTTGCGTGTTCCCGCCTCGGTGACGTCGAAGCCGACGGTCGGGCCGTCGCCGCGGTCGAGCCGCACACGGGCCGCGATGTTGCTGGCTCCCAGCTTGAGCCGGGTGTCGGGGAGCTTGTCCGACCAGCGCAGCCAGCCTGCCTTGGCCAGGTGCACGATGACGTGGATGCCGCTGACGTCGATGTCGATGAACTTGCCGTGGCGGGTGACGCCCGTGACCTCGAGCCCCTCGAGCGCTGACGCGGGCGGGTCGAACGTCTTCAGCACGGCGAACGACGCCAGCTCGACCTTCGCGACGACCGCACCGGTCATCTGCTCGTCGAGGAACTCCACCAGCGCGTTGACCTCGGGCAGCTCGGGCATGTCCCCATCATCTCGCGGCAGCGGTCGAAACGAAATGGTCGTGCTGCCGGAAGAAGACCTCCATCGCCGGCCAGGTCGTGCGACGCGCCGCCCGCCCGGTCAGCACCCCCAGGTGCCCGCCCGGCGCGCGCACGAGCCGCCCGTCGGGGGAGCCCGTGACGAGGTCGAGCAGGTGGTGCACGGCAGGCTCGGGAGCCAGCGTGTCGCCCGTGCCGGCGACCACCAGCACCGGGACGTCGATCTTCGAGAGCTCGACGGGGCGCCCCGCGAGCTCCATCGTGCCCGTCGCGAACTCGTTGCTGCGCATGACGACGTGGTACAGCTGCCCGAACGTACGTCCCGGGTAGGCGTACATCGAGCCCATGAACCGGTCGACCGCCTCGAGCTGCGCCAGGAAGTCGCGATCGTCGGCGTGCGCCACCATCGCGACCGGCTTGGTGAGGTACTTGTCGAGGCTCGACACCTGGAACCCGAGTCGCGTCAGGGGCGCCGGGACGCCGCCGAGGGCGCGATAGGCCGGGCCCACGAGGGGGCCGGCGATGCGGTCGATCGGACGCGCGAGAGCCAGCAGCGGCACCTGGCGCAGGTCGAACGGGCTGGCCACGGCCGTCACCGAGGCCAGCGGCAGCTCGGGATGCGCGGCCGCGGTGAAGACCGTGAAGATCCCGCCGAGGCTCCAGCCGGCCAGGTGCACCGCGCCGGCACCGGAGTGCCCGGCGACCAGCTCGACGGCCGCCGGCACGACCGAGTCGACCCAGTGCTCGATGCCGAGACCACGGTGGGCGAAGCTGACCGGGCCGTAGTCGACCAGGTAGACCGGCCTTCCCTGGTGCACGAAGTACTCGACCAGGCTGCACCCGCGCCGCAGGTCGAAGGCCAGGGCCGGCGCCGCCAGGGGAGGCACGAGCAGCACCGGACGTCCCTGCTGCTCGATGCCGGCGACCGGGTCGTAGCGGTAGAGCGTGAACGACGCGCGCTGCTCGACGACCTCGCGGGGCATGCCGCGCAGGTCGGCGATGGGTCGACGTCGCAGCTTGTCGGTCAGGTTGGTGCGGGCGGCGCTGAGGCGCCGAGGGAGCCCAGGTGTCGGGAGTGCCACCTCGCGAGTGTGCCAGAGGCACCTGGCCGTCGCCCGGTCAGCCCGCCGAGGCGGTCTTGCGGTGGTCGTCGAGCCAGCGCATCACCGGCGTGGCCGTGACGCCGTGCAGCACGACCGAGACGGCGATGACGAAGGCCACCGTCGACCACAGGGTGTCGGCGCCCTCGAAGCGCTCGTGGCCCGTCGCGTAGGCGAGGTAGTAGATCGAGCCGATCCCCCGGATGCCGAAGAACGCCGTCGCGAGCCGCTCGCGCGGGCCGAGCCCCTCGCCGTCGACCTCGTGCTTGCGCCGTGCACCGGTGCGCAGCGCGATCCAGGCGGTCACCGGCCGAACCACCAGCAGCAGCGCGACGCCGACCGCAGCGCCGCGCCAGCTCAGCGCGTCGAGCAGGCCGCCGGAGATCGCGACGCCCAGCAGCAGGAGCACCACCAGCGTCAGCAGTCGCTCGAGCCGCTCGATGACCTGGTGCATCAGCGCGTGGTACTCGGCCGTGCGCTCCATCGACCGCAGCGTCATGGCACACGCGAACACCGCCAGGAACCCGTAGCCGTGCGCGACCTGGGCGAGACCGTACGAGAGCAGCACGGCGGCGATCGCCAGCAGCGGCTCGCCGGTCTCGGCCGTCCGGATCGACGGCCGCCGCGAACGGAACGCGACCCGGGCCAGAGCCCAGCCCGCCCCCGTCCCGACCACGACGCCGACGCCGACCTTGCCGATGACGTCCCATGCCACCCACTCCGCACCCCAGTCGGCGAGCGAGCCGGCACCCGCCACGAGGATCGCGAGGTGCACGAACGGGAACGCGAGCCCGTCGTTCAAGCCCGCCTCGGACGTCAGCGCGAACCGCACCTCGTCGTGCTCGTCGATCTCGGTCTCGTCGTCCTCGTCGGTCGTCGGGCCCTCCACCTGGACGTCGGAGGCCAGCACGGGGTCCGTCGGCGCCAGCGCCGCGCCCAGCAGGAGCGCGGACGCGGGAGCCAGGCCCATGACCCACCAGCCGAGCCACGCCGTGGCGGCGATCGACAACGGCATCGCCACGAGCAGCAGCCGCCACGTCGTGCCCCAGCGCCGCCACGAGGCCCAGGCGCGGATGTTGAGTGGTCGGTCGAGCGCCAGCCCGACGCCCATCAGCGAGATGATGACCGTGAACTCGGTGAGGTGCTCGATGACCTCGCGATCGTCCCCGGGGGTCAGACGCACGGCCTCCGGCAGGGGCAGCAGACCCATGAGCGCCCCCAAGGCGAGCAGCACCACGGGAGCCGAGAGCGCGACGGTGCGCAGTGCCGCCGGCAGCACCACTGCGAGCAGCAGGGCGATGCCGGCCAGCAGGTACACGAAGTCGGCGTCGATCAGGTGAGCCACCTGGCACCAGTACCCGTTGGTTGAGCTCTCAACCCGCAAAGGTCAGCCACAGCAGCGAGACGTTGAGCGCGATGACGATCGCAGCGACCACGGCCGCCGCAGCCGTCGTCGCCCGGGCGTTGGCGTGCTCGCCCATCACGTCGCGTCGTGACGTCAGCAGCATGAGCGGCACCAGCGCGAACGGGATGCCGATCGAGAGGACGACCTGCGAGACGACCAGCGCCCGGCTGGGCTCGGCGCCGAGAGCCAGCACGACCAGGGCCGGGATCAGCGTCACGATCCGCCGCAGCAGCACGGGCAGCCGGATGCCCAGCAGGCCGTGCATGACCTCGGCCCCGGCAGCACTGCCGACCGACGTCGACGCCAGGCCGGACCCCAGCAGGGCGACCGCGAACAGCAGCGCCACGCCCGCCCCGAGCTCGGAGGTCACGACGCGGTGGACGCCCTCGAGCGTGTCGGTGTCGCTCAGCCCGTTGAGGCTCGTGGCTGCCACGACGAGCAGCGAGAGGTTGAGGACGCCGGCGAGCACCAGCGCGAGCACCACGTCGGTGCGCGTGGCCGACAGCAGCTCGCGGACGCTGTGCCCGTCGCCGCGCGCACCCAGACGCGTCGTCGTGAGGCTCGAGTGCAGGTAGATCACGTGCGGCATGACGGTCGCACCGATGATGCCCGACGCCAGCAGAACGCTCTCGGACCCCTCGAAGGTCGGCACCAAGCCCTGCGCGAGCGGTCCGGCCGCCGGGGGATCGATGAACAGCCCGGCCATGAAGCCGACGGCGATCAGCACGAGGAATCCCATGATGACCCGTTCGAGCGCGCCCTGACCGCGCACGTCGCCGACACGGAGGATCAGCATCGCGACGCCGGCGGTGATGATCGCGCCGACCACGAGCGGCAGGTCGAACAGCAGGTTGAGCGCGATCGCGCCGCCCACGACCTCGGCCAGGTCGGTCGCGACCGCGATCGACTCGGCCTGCAGCCAGAAGGCGATGCGCGGCCCGCGCGGCAGCCGCTCCCCCACGTGGGTCGCCAGCGACTTGCCCGTGACCATCCCGAGCTTGGCCGACAGGTACTGCACCAGCACGGCCATGACGTTGGCCATCACGACCACCCAGACCAGGCTGTAGCCGAACCTCGAGCCGGCCGTCACGTTGGTCGCGACGTTGCCGGGGTCGACGTACGCGACGGCTGCCACGAAGGCCGGGCCGAGCAGGCCTATCCGCGGGCGTCGGGCACTGGTGAGCATGGCCCCCAGCATCCACCATCGGTGCGGCGGTGCCGGGCCGCGGTCCTCGGGTCGGCGCCGGTGTCATACCGTCCCGTCATGGCCATCATGATTCGCGACAAGCTCACCGAGAACTCCCAGAAGTTCCTCCGCCCCGGCGAGACGGTCGCTGCCGTCATGACCGGACAGCGGATCAGCGGCTGGTGGGGGGCGCTGACCTACCTGTGGGTGTTCTGGAACCGCTACGAGGCGATCATCGTCACGACGCAGCGCATCCTCGTGCTCGACTGCGGCAAGTGGACGACCGGCACGCCCCGCTCGGTGCTGCGCGAGCTGCCGCGGGCCACGCGCATCGGGCCTGCCCACGGGCTGTGGTGGAAGTGCACGACGCTCGGCGAGAAGACGTACATCCACAAGCGGTTCCACAAGGACGTCGCACTGGCCGACGCCATGCTGGCTCCCGCTCCGCCTGCTCCTCCGGCACCGCCTGCTCCTCCCGCACCGCCGGCCTGATCGGCCCCGAAACGACGAAACGGCACCACTCCCGGGCGTACCGGGGTGGTGCCGTTCGTCGGTCCAGGACCTCGAGGCTGTTGCCTACGAGGACGAGTAGACGGTGCGCGATCCGCCGGATCCGCCACTGCCGCTGCCGCCGGTGCGACGACGTCCGCCGCCACCTCCGCGGTTGCCGCCGCCACCCTGGGGACGTCCGCCGCCGTTGCCGCGGAACCCGCCCTGCGGGCGACCTCCACCGCGGTTGCCGCCGCCGTTGCCGCCGCCGGAGCGAGCACCCTGACGGACGCTCGACGCGTGCGGCGCCTCGGTGCCGGCACCCGACAGGGCGTCGACCGTCATGGGCGACGGTGCCGTGCGGGCGTCGTGGTGACGCGCCGTGACACCGGCCTTGTTCTGCAGCTGGATGACGTCGCGCAGCGCCTCGGGCGTCGTCATCGTGACGACGGCTCCCGACTCGCCGGCGCGAGCCGTGCGGCCCGAGCGGTGCTGGTAGGCCTTGTGCTCGGCCGGAGCGTCGTAGTGCACGACCAGGCCGATGCCGTCGACGTGGATGCCGCGCGCGGCGACGTCCGTGGCGACGATGACGCTGGCGCGGCCGCTGCTGAAGGCCTCGAGGTTGCGCTCACGGTGACGCTGCGAGAGGTCTCCGTGCATGTCGACGGCCTCGATGCCGTTCTGCGTCAGCTGCTTGGCCAGACGCATGGCGCCGCGACGCGTGCGGGTGAACACGATGCTGCGCGGGTTGGCGCGCAGCAGGTCGAACGCGGCCTTCGACTTCTCGGTCGCGGCGCTGACCAGCACGTGGTGCTCCATCGTCTCGACGGTGCTCTCGCCGGAGTCGACCTCGTGCAGCACGTGCTGCGGCAGGTGGCGCTTGACGAGCTTGTTGACGTCGCCGTCGAGCGTCGCCGACAGCAGCAGTCGCTGGCTGCGCTCGGGCGTCTTGGCCAAGATCGCGTCGATCGGCTTGTAGAAGCCGAGGTCGCACAGGTGGTCGGCCTCGTCGAGCACGGTGATCTCGATGTCGTCGAGCGTCATGCAGCGACGGTCGAGCAGGTCGGTCAACCGGCCGGGGGTCGCGATGACCACGTCGACGCCGTTCTTGAGCGTGTTGATCTGCTTGTTGATCGGCACGCCGCCGTAGACCGTGGTGAGACGCAGGCCCATCTTCTGGGCGAGCGGCTCCATCGCGGCGCGGACCTGGGTGGCCAGCTCGCGCGTGGGCAGCAGGATCAGCGCGCGAGGGGCGCGGGGACGGCTGGTGCGTCCGGCCAGGCGGGCCAGGACCGGGAGGCCGAAGGCCAAGGTCTTGCCCGAGCCGGTGCGGGCACGGCCGAGGACGTTCTTGCCGGCCAGGGCGTCGGGGATGACGGCCATCTGGACGGGGCTCGGGTTGACGATCTCTTGGCGCGCGAGCGCCGTGACGATCGGCTGGGGAAGGGAAAGGGTGGAGAAGGTGGGCAGCACAGTGCTGCCGTCAGGCTGATTCAAGAAACTCACAGACGTTCGGGACGATGCCCGCAAAACCATTTCACGCGGGGAATCGCGCTACTTCGTCGGGCCGGAACAGCGCAGAAATGCGCGTTCACGTGTTCACATGCTAGCAGTGGGCCGTCACGATCAACGATTCGTGACGGTGTGACGCGGGACTCAGGCCAGCAGATCCGCGTAGTCGGAGTGCTTCTCGACGAAGCGGGCGACGTAGGGGCACTGGGGGATGATCTTCTTGCCGCGCACCCGGATGTCGTCGAGTGCACCGGTGACGAGCTCGGAGCCGAGACCCTGACCCTCGAACTGGTCGAACACCAGCGTGTGCGGGAAGACGACGACCTCGCCGTCCTCCTTGGCCTCGGTGTAGCCGGCGAGGATGCCGTCGACGTGGATCTCGTACCGCTGCTCGTCGGCGTTGTGCGTCACTGTGTGGGTCATGCTCGGATCAACGCTCAGAGGAGCGCGGCGATTCCCACGACGCCCACGGCCAGGCCCAGCGCGAGCGAGACGCTGACCAGCACCAGGTGGACGGTCAGGAAGGTCGTCGCCTTCCCGGCCTCGTCGCGTGCCCGCGGATCCTTGAGCACCCGGCGGAGGAACTGCGGCCAGACGACGAAGTTCCAGACGCCTGCGACGATGAGCAGGACGGAGACGGCGACGGGGAGATCCATGCGTCCAGTGTCCCAGTCAGGGGCGGACGTGGGCGAGGAGGTCGTCGAGCGGCGCGGGGACGCGATCGAGGGCGAGCGCCTCGACGAGCGCCCGCCCGTACTGTGCCTTGCGGCCGCTGTGCGTGCCCATGAAGCGATGGAGCCGGTCGACCTCGGGACGACCACGCTGGGCGGGCTGCTGCTGGAACGTCCGCAGCCGGCCGAGCTCACCCTCGGACGCGACCACCGCCTCGACCGCCTCGACGCCGAGCGCCCGGATGAGCTCGTGCTCCAGATCGGCGTCGCACACGAAGAACCCCTCGAGACCCAGGCCGACCTGCTCCAGCGCTCGCCGGAAGAAGCCCAGCTCGGCCGCGTCGCACATGCCCGCGACACGGAGCCCGAGGCCGTCCGGTCCCACGAGGGCGACGAACCGGGCGATGCTGGTCGCTCCCCCGAGCGGGACGACGCACACGGCCTCCTCGACGAGATCGCGCCCGCGGCGGAGGGCCAGCGTCTCGACGGCCGCGCGGTCGCTCTCCCCCTCGACCAGCACGACGAACCGGAGTCCGACGTCGCGGGCCAGGGCCCGCGCCACGTCACCGGCGTCCGCTGCGCCGTGGCCACCCGCCGCCCACCCGACGATCGCGTCACGGAGGCGGGTCATGTCGTCCACGGGCACCAGTGTGCCGGTCCGTTCACTCCGGGACGGCACCCACGAGACGCTCTCGGGTGGACTTCCAGGGCTTGTCCCAGCTGACGTCCTCGGCGCGCAACGGCTCGCCGCACTCGCTGCACGTGTCGGCCGACATCGTCTCGCGGCCGCACACCTCGTGCACGACGGCCATGTGCGAGCCTCCGGCGGGCATCGCCGTGTGCTTCTCGGCCCACATCGACACCGCGTGCAGGACCGGCAGCAGGTCGGCGCCGGCCTCGGTGGCGACGTACTCGTGGTGGGTCCGCCGGTCACCGCGGTACTCGGCCCTGC
>JBEVGQ010000270.1:0-7740 GCA_040511655.1 Aeromicrobium sp.
CCTCGGCCGGGCCGGCCGACGAGGCCGGATCGACCACGCCGACCGTCGCCGGCCGCAGCACGCGGTCGCCGTGGCGGTAGCCCGTGCGCATGACGGTGTCGACCGAGGTCACCTCGACCTCGGCGGACTCGCCGGCGTGGAACACCGCCTCGTGCAGAGCCGGGTCGAAGGCATCGCCCTTGGCGCCGAACGCCTCGAGCTTGTGCTTGGTGACCGCCTGCTGCAGCGAGTCGGCGACGGCCTTGAAGCCGCCGGTCAGCTCGCCGTGCTCGTCGGCGCGGTCGATGTCGTCGAGCACCGTCAGGAGCGACTGCAGGACGGCAGCCTCTCCTTGGGCGCGGACGAGCTCGCGGTCGCGGTCGACTCGGCGCTTGTAGTTGACGTACTCCGCCTGGAGTCGCTGCAGGTCGAGCGTGCGCTCGGCGAGCTGCTGCTCCACGGTCGGGGCACTGGGCTCGGCGGGAGTTTCGACAGGCTCAACCGGCATGTCGCCGGCTGAGTCTGTCGAAGCCTCCTGCTCGGGGGCCGGGCCGTCGGTCGGCTCGGTCACTTGGTGCCCTTGTCGTCCTCGTCGTCGACGATCTCGGCATCGACGACGTCGTCGTCATCGGCCGGCTCGCCAGCGGGAGCGTCGGCACCGGCAGCCTGCGCCTCGGCGGCCGCTGCGGCGTACATCGCCTCGCCCATCTTCGAGCTCGACTCGCCGAGCTTGGTCACGGCCGCCTGGACGGCGTCCGCGTCCTCGCCCTTCAGCGCCTCGTTCAGCGCGTCGAGGTCGGCCTGCACCTCGGTCTTGACGTCGTCGCCGACCTTGTCGCCGTTCTCGGCCAGGAACTTCTCGGTGGAGTGCGCGAGAGACTCGGCCTGGTTGCGGGTCTCGATCTGCTCGCGACGCTTGCGGTCCTCCTCGGCGTACTGCTCAGCGTCGCGGACCATCTTGTCGATGTCGTCCTTGCTGAGCGCGGAGCCGCCGGTGATGGTCATCGACTGCTCCTTGCCCGTGCCGCGGTCCTTGGCCGACACGTTGACGATGCCGTTGGCGTCGATGTCGAAGGTGACCTCGATCTGCGGGACGCCGCGGGGCGCCGGCGGCAGACCGGTCAGCTCGAACGTCGCCAGCAGCTGGTTGCCCGCCGCCATCTCGCGCTCGCCCTGGTAGACCTGGATCGCGACGGACGGCTGGTTGTCGTCGGCCGTCGTGAACACCTCGGACCGCTTGGTCGGGATCGTGGTGTTGCGCTCGATGAGCTTGGTCATCACGCCGCCCTTGGTCTCGATGCCGAGGCTCAGCGGCGTCACGTCGAGCAGCAGGACGTCCTTGACCTCGCCCTTCAGCACGCCGGCCTGAAGGCTGGCGCCGATCGCGACGACCTCGTCGGGGTTGACGCCCTTGTTGGGCTCCTTGCCGCCCGTGAGGCTCTTGACGAGCTCGGTGACGGCCGGCATGCGGGTCGAGCCGCCGACCAGCACGACGTGGTCGATCGCGCTGAGCTGGACACCGGCGTCCTTGATGACGCTGTTGAACGGCGCCTTCGTGCGCTCGAGCAGGTCGGAGGTGATCTTCTCTAACTCGGCGCTGGTCAGCGTCTCGTCGAGGAAGACTGGGTTGCCGTCCTGGACCGTGATGTAGGGCAGGTTGATCGCGGTGCTCGACGAGCTGGACAGCTCGATCTTGGCGCGCTCGGCGGCCTCGCGGATGCGGGGCATGGCCATCTTGTCCTTGGTCAGGTCGACGCCCGTGCTGCTCTTGAACCGGTTGACGAGCCACTCGACGATGGCCTGGTCCCAGTCGTCACCACCGAGGTGGTTGTCGCCGCTGGTGGCCTTGACCTCGATGACGCCGTCGCCGATCTCGAGCAGCGACACGTCGAAGGTGCCTCCGCCGAGGTCGAACACGAGGATCGTCTGGTCGTCGGCCTTGTCGAGGCCGTAGGCCAGGGCCGCCGCGGTGGGCTCGTTGATGATGCGGCTGACGTTGAGGCCCGCGATCTCGCCGGCCTCCTTGGTCGCCTGGCGCTGGTGGTCGTTGAAGTAGGCCGGCACGGTGATGACCGCGTCGGTGACCGTCTCGCCCAGGTAGGCCTCGGCATCGCGCTTGAGCTTCTGCAGGATGAACGCCGAGATCTGCTGGGGGTTGAACGACTTGCCGTCGATGTCGGTCGACCAGTCGGTGCCGATGTGACGCTTGACCGAACGGATCGTGCGATCGACGTTGGTCACGCCCTGACGCTTGGCGACCTCGCCGGCCAGGACTTCTCCGTCCTTCGCGAACGCGACGACGGACGGGGTGGTGCGAGCGCCCTCGGCGTTCGCGATGACGGTGGGCTCGCCACCCTCGAGAACGGCGACGACCGAGTTGGTCGTGCCCAGGTCAATTCCGACCGCTCTTGCCATGGTGCTTCCTCCTGCTGTGGGTGAACTGTGGGACCTCAAGACGAGCCCTCACGATGAGGTGTCACAAGACTTGAGTCTGACGTTATCAACTACGTGCAAGGCGCCCTCATTCCACCCCTGGCGGCTTTTCCCAGTAGTTTTCTCGTATGCGCACCCTCACTCGCCGCGTCGCGGCCCTCGCCGTCGTCTCGACCCTCTCGCTCGCCGGCTGCGGCGGGAGCGACGGCGACAGCGACGACACCCCCGACGCCAAGGCATCCTCGGCCACCAAGGACGCTCCCGACGACAGTGCCGACGACGACGCGCCTGCAACCGGCACCCTGCCGGCCACCGGGGACGTCATCACCGCCGACGGCTTCTCGTTCAAGGCCCCCGCGGGCTGGACCGATGCCAAGGACGCGTTCCCCTCGGCTGCCGCCGTGGCGGCCAACCGTCAGGACACCGACGGGTTCAGCGACAACATCAACGTCATCTCCGATCCCACCGTCGTCGGCGCCGATCTCGACGCCCTCGAGAGCTCGGCCGAGAAGGTGCTCACCGGAGCCGACGCCAAGGACGTCGAGGTCGAGGACCCGTACGAGATCGACGGCGAGGAGGCCGCCCGCATCAGCGCGGTCCTCGAGCAGAGCGGTGTGAAGTACCACACCGAGCAGTTCGCGGTCGATCACGACGGCAAGGGCTACGTCGTGACGTTCTCGTTCAGCGACAGCGTCTCCGACGACGACCGCGACAAGCTCGCCGAGTCCGTGATCGCGACCTGGAAGTGGAGCAAGTGACCACCACGGCGCAGCAGGATGAGCTGGCGGCGGCGATCCTCGCGCTGCTGTGGGAGACGACCGACCACCAGGTCAGCCGAGAGATCGCGCACCTGGCCGACATCACCGCCGACACCGACGACGACGGATCGCACGTCGCGCCTCCTGGGCTCGTCATGCCGTCCGGCGGGTGCATCACCACACGGGTCGTCGCCACGGCCCGCGGGCACCAGGGCGTCAGCGAGGCGATGCGGGTGGCCGTCTGGCCCACGGCCGAGGGCGACGACCCCGCCTTCGTCGTGACCCGGTCCGACTCCGACCGCACGCTGCCGGTCGCGCTGACCGACGTCCAGCCCGAGATCACCGAGCACCTGCGGCACCAGGTCAACGACTTCATCGCGGCGATCATCGCCCAGATGGTCGCCGACCTCGACGTCAAGATGCAGCGCACGTACATCCGCGAGTCGCAGGGCGACCTCGCCGAGTACACCGAGGACTGACCCCACCGTCATAGGAACCGCGGCCCAGGGGCCACGGTTCCTATGACGCGATCAGCTGAGGTCAGCCGGCGTGCGCGTGCGGCTTGGCCGCGTGCTTGCCTGCCTCGGCGTCCTCGTCCTCGAGGTGCCTCACGAGCGACTCTCCCTCGATGTCGAGATTGGGCATCGCCTTGTCGAGCCACTTCGGGATCCACCACATGCGGCGGCCCAGCAGTGCCATGAAGGCCGGGACGATCGTCATGCGCACCAGGAACGCGTCGGCCAGCACGCCGACCGCCAGTCCGAAGCCGATCGACTTGATCACGACCTCGTCGCCCAGCGCGAAGCTGCCGAACACGCCGATCATGATCACCGCGGCGGCCGTCACGACGCGCGCGCCGTACTGGAAGCCGTACACGACCGACTCCACCGCCTCTCGTCCGTGCACGAACTCCTCACGCATGCGGGACACCAGGAACACCTCGTAGTCCATCGCGAGACCGAACAGGATGCCCGTCAGCAGCAGCGGCAGCAGGAACAGCACCGGCCCCGACTTGTCGATGCCGATCAGATCGGCGAACCAGCCCCACTGGAAGACCGCGACCGTCGCGCCCAGCGAGACGCCGACCGAGAGCAGGAAGCCTGCGACCGCCTTGAGCGGCACCAGCACCGACCTGAACACGATGAGCAGCAGGATGAACGCCAGGCCGACCACGACCAGGAGGTACTTCGGGAACGCCTCGGCGAGCTTCTCCGAGATGTCGACCCCGACGGCCGTCTGGCCCGTCACGTAGACCGTCGCCCCGGTGTCGGCGTCGACGCTCGACACCCGATCGCGCAGGTCGTTGACGAGGGTCTGGGTGTCGGCGTCGGACGGACCGCTCTTCGGGATGACGGTGATGCTTGCGTACTGCGCCGTGCTCAGCTGGCTGTCGAACGCGTCGACGGCCTCTGGCGTGGCGTCGGATGCCGGCACCGGCGAGATGACGGACGCGACGTCGCTCTTGACCGACTCGACCGCCGTGACCACGGCGGCGACCGCTGCCTTCGGATCGTCCGCGCCCTTGGTGTCGACGACGACGAGCAGCGGGCCGTTGGTGCCGGCGCCGAAGTTGTCGGCGATCAGGTCGTAGGCGACGCGAGGCCCGGTGCCGTCGGGAGCCGTGCCGTCATCGGGCAGCGCCAGCTGCATGGACGCGACCGGGATCGCCACGACACCCGCGACGACGAGGCCCGTGACCAGCGTCTTGATCCGGTGCTTCGTGACCAGGTCGGCCCATCGGCGTCCGACCGTGTTCTTGACCGACGAGTCCTCGGGATCCGGTGCCTTGACGAAGGGCAGCTTGCCCCAGCTGACCCTGTTGCCGGCGAAGCCGAGCAGCGCGGGCAGCAAGGTGAGGGCGATGAGCACTGCTACCGCAACGGTGCCGGCCGCGGCCAGGCCCATCTGGGTCAGGAACGCGATGTTGACGACCGACAGACCCGCGAGTGCGATGACGACGGTGAGGCCCGCGAAGACCACGGCAGATCCCGCGGTGCCGACGGCTCGGCCGGCGGCCTCGTCACGTGGGCGACCGATGTGGACCTCGTGCCGGTAGCGGGACGCGATGAACAGCGCATAGTCGATGCCGACCGCCAGGCCCAGCATCAGCGCCAGCGTGGGCGTCGACGATCCCAGGTCGACGAAACCGGTCAGGGTCGTGATGCTGGCGACACCGATGCCCACTCCGACGATCGCCGTGAGCAGCGGCATGCCGGCCAGCAGGAGCGAGCCGAACGTGATCAGCAGGACGACGACGGCCACGCCCAGACCCAGCAGCTCGGTCAGGCCCTGTTTCGGTATCTCCTGCAGTGCGTCACCACCGACGGCGACCTTGAGCCCGGCGGCCTCGGCGGCCTTCGGCGAGTCCTCCAGCGCAGTGCGGTCGGCGTCGGTCAGCTCGATCGACTGCTTGGCGTACGACACGGTCGCGAAGCCCGTCCGTCCGTCCTTGGACGTCGTCAGCTCCTGGGCGTTGACGGGCGCGACGACGTTGGGGGTGTCGATCGCACCGAGGCTCTCGTTGATCGCCTTCTGGTAGGTCGGCTCGTCGAGACGCTGGCCGTCGGGCGCCTGGAACACGATGCGCGCCGTGGCACCGTCTGGTGCCGCCGCAGGTGTGCGGTCCTTGATCAGGTCGAACGCCTGGATGGACTCGATGCCTGGCAACGTGAACGTGTCCGACGTCTTGCCCGACAGCGTGCCGGCGCCGACGGCCATCAGCACGAGCAGTCCGATCCAGAACGAGACGACGATGCGCCGGCGCCGGAACGACCAGCGTCCGAGGCGGTAGAGGTGCCAGGCCATGAGTGTTCTCCCTAGAGAAGTGGTGGTGCGGGTCGGTGGGTCAGTGGATGCCGAGGGCCGGCAGCAGCGCGCCCTCGACGTAGCGGCGCAGGAAGTCGGTGGACGGCTCGTCGCCCTCGAGCAGGTGGTGGAGGACGGCGGGGGCGATGAAGACGTAGTCGACGAACTCGAGGCCGGGGCAGTCGGCGGCGACCTCGCCGCGGTCGACGGCGCGGCGCACGACCGACCGGATGTTCTCGCGGCCCGGCTCGAGGATCTGTGTGCGCACGGCCTCGCCGAGCTCGGCGTCGTGCCGGACGGCGTGCATGATCGCGGCGATCAGGTCGGCGTCGTGCTCGTGAGCCTGCTGATCGGTCCGGTCGACCATCACCATCAGGTCACCGCGCAGCGTGCCCGTGTCAGGCACCGGGGGCTTCACGTCGCCGAGCCAGCACAGCGCGTCGACCACGAGGGCCGACTTGCTGCCCCACTGCCGGTAGAGCGTCGCCTTGCTCGAGCGGGTCGCTTCGGCGATCTGGTCCATCGTCAGCTTCTCGTACCCGTGCCCCGAGACGAGCTCGAGCGTGCCGGCGTACAGCTCGCCCAGGCGCTCGTCAGTCATGCGGGACACAAGGATTCCTATCGGTACGAAACAGTTTCGTTTCGATGCTAGTCCTTCTCCGACCGCCCTCCAACCGGAAGCTCGATGACCTGCGTCACACGCCGGGATGTCGGCAGGCACCGATACCGTCTGCGGCATGCACCGCTTCGACGACGACGAGCGGCGGCGGCGTCTCGGAGTGCGGCACCGACTCGTCCCATCGGCCCGCGACCACGACCTCACGGCGGCGGCCGCCTCGGTGGTCGCCCTGCACGCCACCGATCCCAGCTCGGCCTTCCTCTCGGCCTGGGCCCGCACGGCCGACGGGCTCGGCGTAGCCGACGTCGAGCGGGCCCTCTACGACGACCGGTCCCTGGTGCGTGTCATGGCCATGCGCCGCACGGTGTTCGTCGCCCCCACCGACCACGTACCGGTGCTGCTGGCCGGGGCGGCCGACGACGTCGCCCGCGAGGAGCGTCGCAAGCTCGTCGCGCTGCTCGAGGCCGGCGGCGTGCCCGAGCCGGCAGCGTGGCTGCGGCAGGTCGAGCAGGTCGCGGTCGACGTCGTGGGCCGGCTGGGCGAGGCGACACCGGCCGACCTGGTCGCCGCCGACCCGCGACTGGCCACCACCGTCATGCTGGCGCCGGGCAGTCGCAACGAGGCCACCGCGCGCGTCGTCAGCCGGGTGCTGACGCTCCTTGGCGCGCAGGGACGCATCGTCCGCGGCCGGCCGAAGGGCTCGTGGACGTCGACGCAGTACCGCTGGTCGACGCTCGAGCACTGGTCGGCCGGCGCCGCCGTCACCCTCGACCCCCTGGTCGCCGAGGCCGAGCTGGCCCGTCTGTGGCTCAGGCGCTTCGGCCCCGCTCCCGAGGCCGACCTGACGTGGTGGGCCAAGTGGACCAAGACCCGCACCCGCCGCGCCCTGGCCGCGATCGATGCCGTCGAGGTCGAGGTGGGCGGCGGCACCGGATGGGCGTTGCCCGACGACCTCGATGCGACACCACCCGTCGAGCCGTGGGTCGCACTGCTGCCGGCTCTCGACCCCACGCCGATGGGCTGGAAGCGCCGCGACTTCTATCTCGGCGCGCACGAGTCCGTCCTGTTCGACACCACCGGCAACATCGGGCCGACGGCGTGGTGCGACGGACGCGTCGTCGGCGGGTGGGCGCACCTGCCGAGCGG
>JBEVGQ010000271.1:0-6620 GCA_040511655.1 Aeromicrobium sp.
GCCAGCGGCGGCATGACGCCGGCCAGCTGCATCTCCTCGTGCCAGATGTGGCGCTGGAGGGGGGTCCAGTCCTTGCCGCCCCACTCGACGGGCCAGTTGGGCACGGCGATGCCGGCGGCGTTCATCGCCTGCATCGACCGGACGATCTGGTCCTTGGACAGCTCGCGACGGGCTGTGACGGTGTCGCGGATGTCCTGTGGGATCTGGGTGGTGAAGAACGTGCGCATCTCATCGCGGAATGCCACGTCCTCGTCGGACAGCTGCAGCTTCATGGGTCTCCTCGGCCTACTGGCAGGTAACACGCCATTCCTACCACTCGAGCGGGTGCGGGGCCCGTCAGGGACGCAACAGGACTGACGACGCTGCGCGGCTGACGCGTCTACTTGCGCTTGGCTCGGGCCCGCAGGGGACCGACCAGTCGCGGACCGGCCAGGCGCTGCTCGAGGCGCCTGGCCTCGCGGCGCACGGGCTGGGCGACGTACTCGCCGAGGATGACCCCCGCGGCCAGCGAGATGGCGACCGCGATCGCGGTGATCATCGCGAGGATGCCCGACAGGTCGTCGGCCGCCAGCAGGCCCAGACCGCGGTAGATCGACACGCCCGGCAGCAGCGGGACGATCGCCGCGGTGACGATGACCAGCGGCGGGACGTTGACGCGCCCGGCCACGCTGTAGCTGATCAGGCCGATGAAGATCGCCGCGACGGCCGCGGGCCAGGCGCGTCCGACATCGCGCTCGGCGATCAGCAGGTAGACCGTGGCGGCTGCGCCCGCCACGGCGGCGATCGGCAGCAGCGAACGGCGGGGTGCGTAGGCGGCGAACGCGAAGGCGGCAGCACCCACGGCGGCCCCCAAGACCATCAGCGGCAGGCGCGACAACCCCGATGCGCCCGGCTCGACCGTGAGCTCGACACCGATCAGGCGCCCGAACGTGAGACCGCCGCTGACCCCGACGATCACGCCGACCGTCGACATCATGACCTCGAGGATGCGCGCGTTGGCGGTGACGTAGAAGTTGGTGAGCGCGTCCTGGATCGCGCCGATGAAGCCGAGGCCCGCCAGCAGCATCACGATGCTGGCGGTGATGACCAGCGACGAGTCGGCCTGGATGTGCGTGGCCGCCACCCCTACCGCGAGCAGCGAGGCGAACAGCCCGCCCGCCGCCTGCGCGTAGAAGAACGGAAGCCGGAGCCGCGAGATGTATCGCTGCAGCACGTCGATGCCGATCGCCGCGATCGCAGCGACAAGGGTGACGGTGAGGTCCCCACCGATCAGCAGGGCGATGCCGGCGCCGAAGACTCCCGATCCCAGCGTCACGGCCCATCGAGGTGCTGTGTGACCCGTGGACGAGATCTGCGCCAGGCGGGCTCGGGCCCCGTCGAGGTCGATCTCGTCGGCCAGCAGGTCGGCGACCAGGTGGTCGACGCGGGTCAGGTCGTCGAAGTCGGTCTCGCGGTGGGTGACGTGACGGGTCAACGACAGCGGCGGCTCGTCGAACGAGGCTTGATGACTCAGGATGAGTGTCGTGAACGTGACGTCGACGGTCACCTGTCGCATGCCGAGGTGGTGCGCGACGGACGACATCGTCGCGGTGACGTCGGCGGCGCCGGCCCCGTTCGAGAGCAGCATCTCGCCCACGCGCAGGGCGAGGTCGAGGGTCTGGTGCATCTGGCGCGTGCTCGTCACACCCCCATGATGGAGGGCGAGGGTCGTGGACCCAACCGCGCGTCCGCCCACATCCGCGTAGGGTTCGGATGTTGGCCCGCGAACGCAGGAGAAGCACATGACACGGTGGGAGCCAGACCTCCTCGGTGACGGATACGAGCGGCGCACGATCCCGCTCGGCGACGACCCGGACGGCGAGGGCGTCGTCGAGGCGACGCTGGTACGTCGCACGGCACCGGCCGACGTCCGCGGGGCCGTCATCTACGTCCACGGCTTCAGCGACTACTTCTTCCAGAAGGAGATGGCCGAGTTCTTCACCGATCGCGGCCTGGCCTTCTACGCCCTCGACCTGCGCAAGTGCGGCCGGTCGCGGCGGGAGGGTCAGACCGGGCACTACGTGTCAGACCTCGCCCTCTACGACCGCGAGCTCGACGAGGCGTTGGCGATCGTCCGCGACGAGACCGGCGGGGTGCCGGTCTTGCTGTCGGCGCACTCCACGGGCGGCCTGATCCTGCCGCTGTGGCTCGACCGACTCAACCGGCGTCCAGGCGGGTCGAAGGGCGCGGGCATCGCGGGTCTGGTGCTCAACAGCCCGTGGTTCGACCTGCAGGGCAAGCCGTGGATGCGGACGATCGGCACCCAGGTCATCGCCGTGATGGCCAAGGTCAAGCCGACGACCATGATGAAGCTGCCGGCCACCGACGCCTACGGCACGAGCCTGCACGTCAGCGGGCACGGCGAGTGGGAGTTCGACACGGTCTTCAAGCCGCTCAACGGGTTCCCGGTGTCGTACGGATGGCTGACGGCCGTGCGCCGGGGCCACGCCCAGCTGCACCGCGGTCTCGACGTGGGCGTGCCCTCGCTCGTCCTGCGGTCGACGAAGTCGTGGTTCGCCCGGGCATGGTCGCCCGAGGTCGACGAGGCCGACGCCGTGCTCGACGTCAAGCAGATCGCCCGGTGGGCCGGATGCCTGGGCGACGCCGTGACGGTCGTCCCGATCGACAAGGCCCGGCACGACGTCTTCATCTCCAAGGCCGAGCCACGCGAGGCGGCGTACGCCACGGTCGACGCCTGGATGAGGACCCAGGGCCTGCTCGGGGGTTGACCGGCGGGACTTCAGCCCATATATTCATCACGTGTTGAATATATGGGCTGTCGATGTCGCCGCACTGTCGGTCGTGCGCAGCGGCCGGTCCGTCCTCTCCGATGTGACATTCTCGGTCCCCACCGGGCAGATCGTGGGGCTGCTCGGGCCCAGCGGCTGCGGCAAGTCGACGCTGATCCGCGCCATCGTGGGCGCCCAGCGCATCGGGGCGGGTGATGTCCGGGTGCTGGGAGAGCCTGCTGGGTCGGCCTGCACCCGGAGGTCCGTCGGGTACGTCACCCAGGCCAGCTCGGTCTATCCCGACCTGACCGTCCGGCAGAACCTGCACTACTTCGCCTCGCTGTCGGGCGCCGACGACGAGGCGACGGAGGGGGCTCTCGACGAGGTGGGTCTGCGCACCCGCGCCGACGCCCTGGTGCGTGACCTGTCAGGCGGTCAGCGCACCCGCGTGTCGCTCGCGGCCGCGCTGCTGGGCGATCCCGATGTCTACCTCCTCGACGAGCCGACCGTGGGTCTGGACCCGGTCCTGCGACGCGACCTGTGGAAGCTCTTCGCGCGGCTGGCCGACGACGGCCGCACGATCCTCGTGTCCAGCCACGTCATGGACGAGGCGGGACGCTGCGACCGGGTCCTGTTGATGCGAGAAGGCCGGATCATCGCCGACGCGACGCCTGACGAGCTCCGCCGGCGGACAGGGCAGGACGACCTCGAACAGGCGTTCCTGGTGCTCGCCGAGGAGGTCGCGGCATGAGCCGGACCCTGGCCACCGCCAAGCGCGTGCTGCAGCAGCTGAGCCACGACCCGCGCAGCGTCGCCCTGATCGTCGTGCTGCCGTCCCTTCTCTTGCTGCTCTTCCGGTACGTCTACGACGGCAGCCCCGCCGTCTTCGATCGCGTGGGGCCGCAGATGCTCGGCATCTTCCCGTTCATCATCATGTTCCTCGTGACGTCGGTGACCATGGTGCGCGAACGGACGTCCGGCACGCTCGAGCGTCTGCTCACGACTCCGCTGCGGCGCGGCGAGCTGATCGCCGGATACGGGCTGGCCTTCGGCGCCGCGGCGCTGCTGCAGTCGCTCGTCAGCTCGGCCATGGCGATCTGGTGGCTCGAGCTGGACGTCAGCTCCCCTTGGGTGGTCGTGATCCTCGCCGTGACCGACGCGGTGCTCGGGACGGCGCTGGGCCTGATGATGTCGGCCTTCGCGGCCACCGAGTTCCAGGCCGTCCAGTTCATGCCGCTCGTGGTCATCCCCCAGCTGCTGCTGTGCGGTCTGCTGGCCCCGCGCGCCTCGATGCCCGAGGTGCTCGAGCGGGTCTCGGACGTCCTGCCGCTCAGCTACGCGACCGACGCCTTCTCCGACCTCGGTACCGGGGCGACCAGCACGGGCTCCCTGGCCGCCGATCTCGGGGTGCTGGTCGGCTGTTCGGCGATGGCCCTCGTCGGCGCCGCGCTGACGCTCCGTCGGAGAACATCATGAGCGACGCCCGTACCCGGGGCCGCCCTCGCCGTGCCGATGCCGTCGACCGGCGCGCCGCGATCCTCGACGTCGCCCGCGGCGAGTTCGCGACGAAGGGCTTCGCCGGTGTGTCGATGCGTGCCATCGCGCGAGCCGCAGGGGTCGATGCCAGCCTCGTGAGCCACTACTTCGGCAGCAAGGAGGGGCTGCTCGTCGCGACGATGGACCTGCCGGTCGACCCGGTCGAGAAGATCGCCGCGGTGGTCGCGAGTGGGCCCGACGGCCTCGGGGAGCGGCTCGTGCGCACGTTCGCGACCTCGTGGGACCCGCACCGGGACGTCTTCAGCGCGCTGGTGCGCACCTCACTCGGCTCGGGCGACGACGACACGCCCGTGGCGCAAGTGGCCCGCGAGGTGCTCGGCACGCAGCTGGTCGCCGTGCTCGCCGGTGATGATCGCGAGCTGCGAGCGGCACTGGTCGCGAGCCAGCTGATCGGGATGGCCACGTTCCGCTACGTGGTCCGTCTGCCGGCGGTCGCCGACGCCAGCATCGACGACCTCGTCCGCTGGTACGCACCGGCCGTGCAGCGGCTCGTCGACTCCTGACCGCATGCACCGACCGGGTTCACCGCGCGATTCACGATGTCGGGGCGGGTGGCTAGTCTCTACGTGTGGATGCCCCCCTCGCGCTGTACCGCCGCTACCGGCCGGAGACCTTCGCCGAGGTGATCGGCCAGGAGCACGTCACCGATCCGCTGCGTCACGCCCTGGCGGCCAACAAGGTCAACCACGCCTACCTGTTCTCTGGCCCGCGCGGCTGCGGCAAGACCACCAGCGCGCGCATCCTCGCCCGCGCCCTCAACTGTGAGAAGGCGCCGATCTCCGACCCGTGCGGAGAGTGCCAGAGCTGCCGCGACCTGGCGCGCGGCGGTCCGGGCAGCATCGACGTCATCGAGATCGACGCCGCCAGCCACGGCGGTGTCGACGACGCCCGCGACCTGCGCGAGCGTGCCTTCTTCGCGCCGGTCAGCAGCCGCTACAAGGTCTACATCATCGACGAGGCCCACATGGTCTCGCCGCAGGGCTTCAACGCGCTGCTGAAGCTCGTCGAGGAGCCACCGCCGCACCTCAAGTTCATCTTCGCCACGACCGAGCCCGACAAGGTCATCGGCACCATCCGGTCGCGCACCCACCACTACCCCTTCCGCCTCGTCCCGCCCAAGGCGCTCGGCGACTATCTGATGCAGCTGTGCGCGGCCGAGGGTGTCGCGCTCGCCCCCACCGCGCTGCCGCTGGTCGTGCGGGCGGGCCAGGGGTCGGTGCGTGACACGCTCAGCGTGCTCGACCAGCTGCTCGGCGGCGCCGGCCCCGAGGGCGTCACCTACGAGCTGGCGGTCGCCCTGCTCGGCTACACCCCCGACTCCCTGCTCGACGAGGCGATCGACGCCTTCGCGGCAGCCGACGGCTCGACGGTGTTCGGAGTCGTCGACAAGGTCATCGAGTCGGGGCAAGATCCGCGCCGCTTCGCCGAAGACCTGCTGCAGCGCCTGCGCGACCTCGTGATCGTCGCCGCGGTGCCCGACGCCCTCGACAAGGGCCTGCTCGACGTGCCGGGCGACCGCGCCGAACGGCTCGTCACGCAGTCCAACGGCTTCGGGCCGTCCGAGCTGACCCGCGCGGCTGACATCGTCAACGCGGCGCTCATGGAGTTCCGCGGAGCCACCGCCCCGCGTCTGCTGCTCGAGCTGATGTGCGCGCGCATCCTCGTGCCCGGCGCCGACAACTCCACGCAGGGCTTCCAGGCGCGGCTCGACCGCGTCGAGCGGCGGCTCTCGATGGATCATGAACGTCCGGCCGGGCCGCTGCCGACCGCCCCCGCGCCTGCTGCCGCCCCGCCCGTCGAGTCGGCCCCGCCCGTCGAGTCGGCCCCGCCCGTCGAGGCTGCCGCGGCGCCCACCCCGCCCGTCGAGTCCGCCCCGCCCGTCGAGTCGGCCCCGCCCGTGCAGCCGGCTCCGCCTGTCGAGGCACCCGTCCTTTCGACAAGCTCAAGGAGCGAGGTGCCCGCTCCAGCGAGCGAGGTGCCCGCTCCGGCGAGCGAGGTGCCCGCTCCAGCGGGTCAGCTGACGATCTCCGACGTGCGCCGCCTCTGGCCCGAGATCCTCGACAAGATCCGCGACATGCGCCGCTTCGCCTGGATCATGCTGAGTCAGAACGCCCAGGTCGTGGCGCTCGACGGCCAGGTGCTCACGATCGCGCTGGTCAACACCGGTGCTCGCGACTCCTTCCTGAGCAGCGGCTCCGACGACTATGTGCAGCGCGCCCTGCACGAGGTCCTCGGCGTCACCTGGCGCATCGAGGCGATCGTCGACCCGGGTGCGCAGCCCGGGGTCCCCGACGA
>JBEVGQ010000272.1:0-12345 GCA_040511655.1 Aeromicrobium sp.
CATCGCCACCGTCGCCTCGCCCGCGCAGTCGCTGCTGGTCGACGCCGGCGCCACCCCCGACGCCCTGCAGGCCGCCTTCGCTGCCGTGCGGGGCACGTCACGGGTCACGAGCCCCGACGCCGAGGACACCTACCAGTCGCTCGAGAAGTACGGCGTCGACCTCACGGCCGTCGCCCGCGATGGCAAGCTCGACCCCGTCATCGGACGCGACAGCGAGATCCGCCGCGTCGTGCAGGTGCTGAGCCGCCGCACCAAGAACAACCCCGTGCTCATCGGCGAGCCCGGCGTCGGCAAGACGGCCGTGGTCGAGGGCCTCGCCCAGCGCATCGTGGCCGGCGACGTGCCGGAGTCGCTGCGCGGACGTCGCCTCATCTCGCTCGACCTCGCGGCGATGGTCGCCGGCGCGAAGTACCGGGGCGAGTTCGAGGAGCGGCTCAAGGCCGTCCTCACCGAGATCAAGGAGTCCGAGGGCCAGGTCATCACGTTCATCGACGAGCTGCACACGGTCGTGGGCGCGGGAGCCGGCGGCGACAGCGCGATGGACGCCGGCAACATGCTCAAGCCCATGCTGGCCCGCGGCGAGCTGCGGATGATCGGCGCGACGACGCTCGACGAGTACCGCGAGCGCATCGAGAAGGACCCAGCTCTGGAGCGCCGCTTCCAGCAGGTTCTGGTCGACGAGCCCACGCCCGAGGACACCATCGCGATCCTGCGCGGCCTCAAGGAGCGCTACTCCGCCCACCACGGCGTCCGCATCTCCGACGCCGCGCTGGTCGCCGCGGCCACGCTGTCCGACCGCTACATCCCCGGACGTCAGCTGCCCGACAAGGCGATCGACCTGATCGACGAGGCCGGCAGCCGTCTGCGCATGGAGATCGACTCCAGCCCGATCGAGATCGACGAGCTGCGCCGGTCGGTCGACCGTCTGCGCATGGAGGAGCTGCACCTCGCCAAGGAGTCGGACGACGCCAGTCGCGAGCGGCTCGAGAAGCTGCGGGTCGAGCTCGCCGACAAGCAGGAGGCACTCCGCGGCCTCGAGCAGCGGTGGGAGCGAGAGAAGCAGTCGCTGAACGCCGTCGGCGAGATCACCAAGCGCATCGACGAGGTGCGCAGCGCGGCCGAGAAGGCACAGCGCGAGGGCGACCTCGAGACGTCCAGCCGCCTGCTCTACAGCGAGATCCCTGCCATGGAGCGGCAGCTCGCCGAGGCGCAGGCCGCCGAGGCCGACCGCGACGGGGACTCGATGGTCCACGAGGAGGTCGGCGCCGACGACATCGCCGAGGTCGTCGCGGCCTGGACGGGTATCCCGACGGGACGCCTGCTCGAGGGCGAGACGGGCAAGCTCCTGCGCATGGAGGACGAGCTCGGCAAGCGGCTCATCGGCCAGCGCCAGGCCGTCACCGCGGTCTCGGACGCCGTGCGCCGATCGCGCGCCGGCATCTCCGACCCCGACCGTCCGACCGGTTCGTTCCTGTTCCTCGGCCCCACCGGCGTGGGCAAGACCGAGCTGGCCAAGACGCTGGCGGAGTTCCTGTTCGACGACGAGCGGGCCATCATCCGCATCGACATGAGCGAGTACTCCGAGAAGCACTCGGTCAGCCGTCTGGTGGGTGCGCCTCCGGGATACGTCGGCTACGACGAGGGCGGCCAGCTCACCGAGGCGGTGCGCCGCCGGCCCTACTCGGTCGTGCTGCTCGACGAGGTCGAGAAGGCACACCCCGAGGTCTTCGACATCCTGCTGCAGGTGCTCGACGACGGACGCCTGACCGACGGCCAGGGCCGCACGGTCGACTTCCGCAACGTCATCTTGATCCTGACGTCCAACTTGGGCTCCCGGTTCCTGATCGATCCGCTGCTCGACGACGACGCCAAGCGTGCTGCCGTCATGGACGTGGTGCGCGCCTCTTTCAAGCCCGAGTTCCTCAACCGGCTCGACGAGATCGTCACCTTCGACGCGCTCGGCACCGACGAGCTGGCCCACATCGTCGACCTGCAGGTCGACGCCGTCGCCAAGCGGCTTCAGGCGCGGCGCATCACGCTGGACGTCACGGCGGCTGCCCGCGAGTGGCTGGCACTGACGGGATGGGACCCGGCCTACGGTGCCCGTCCGCTGCGCCGCCTGGTGCAGCAGGCGATCGGCGATCGGCTCGCCCGCGCGCTGCTGGCCGGCGAGGTCCGCGACGGCGACACCGTCGTGGTCGACCGCGACGGTGACGAGCTGACGGTCCGGCCCGCCTAGCGACGTCGCCCAGCGGCCCGCACCGCCGGCTTGTCGGAGCATGATTCGATGGGCCCATGAACGACGCCCCCGTGAAGCGCCCGCCGATCCTCGCGGGGGCCTGTTTCTACCTCGGACTGCTGTCCGCGGTGATCTCGGTGCGCGCCATCACGATGGTGTCCACGTGGAACTCCGAGAACCGTGCCGCCGACGTCGCGCCGGCGCTGAGAGCTCTGCGCGACGCCGGCCTGGGCGCCGACGGCGCCGAGACCTTCTACCGGACGTTCGTGACGGTCGTGGCCGTCCTGGCAGCGGCCGGCGTCGTGTTCGCGGTCTTCACGGCCCGCGGCGATCGCGTCAGCCGGGTCGGCATGACGGTCGTGATCGGTGGCGCAGGGCTCGCGACCTTCGTCGGAGTGCTCGGCGCGACCTTCTTCATGGCGATGCTGGGCGCGCTGGCGGTCGTGTTCACGGCCCGGCTGTGGACGGGCGAGACCCGCACCTACTTCCGCACGCTCGCCGGCCATCCGCCCCCGCCGCCCAAGGCGACGGCTCCTGTTGCTCCGCCCGCGCCACCCGTCGCCCCGGCCGTCTCGGAGCCCACCCAGCCCGCGACCTACTACGGGCACGCCCCGCGGCGCGACGTGATGCCTCGTTCGGTGAGCATCGCCGTGTGGAGCACCCTGGCGGGATCGGCGCTGGTGGCCTTCGGCGCGGGGATCGGCCTGCTCGCTCTCAGCATCCTCGGCGACGACTACGAGCAGCTCATGCGCGACAGCCCGCTGAGCCGGTCGATGATCGACACGTCGAGCGTCGACTACGACCAGATGTACCGCGTCTCGCTCGCTGTGTCGGGGGTGTGCCTGGCGCTGTCGCTGGGCGGCCTCGCAGCCTCGGTCCTGGCGCTCACCAAGCGCCACCACGGCGGGGTGTTCCTGTTCGTGATGGCGGTGGTCACCGTCATCACGTCGGCCATCATGTTCCCGGTCGGACTCCCGTGGGTCGCGCTGGCGATCGTGGTCCTGGTGCAGCTGGGCAAGCCCGAGTCGAAGGCCTGGTTCGCGAGCGTCTGACGCCTCGGTATGTCCTGACAATCACGGTCGGCGGATGTGCATCGGCCAGGGCCGGAGGACTAGACTGAAGGCATGTCCGAGACCACCGCGTCCGTCCTGAAGCGCCCCCACGTCGTCGTCGTCGGAGGTGGCTTCGGCGGCATCGCCGCCGTCCGCAAGCTCAAGCGCGCCGACGTCGATGTGACGCTCATCGACCGTCACAACTACAACACCTTCAACCCGCTGCTGTACCAGGTCGCGACTGCCAGCCTCAACCCCGGCGACATCACCTGGTTCCTGCGCGCGATCCGCGCCAAGCAGAGCAACGTCCGCTTCCTCAAGGGCACCGTCACCTCGATGGACCACACGAGCAAGACGCTGCACCTCGACGGCGGCCTCGACGTCAAGTACGACAGCCTCGTCATCGCCGTGGGCGTCACGGCCAACTTCTTCGGCATCCCCGGAGCCCCTGAGCACTCGATGCCGCTCTACCGCCGCTCGCAGGCGCTCGCGGTGCGCGACCGCATGTTCGCCAACCTCGAGGACGCTGCGATCAACGGCCAGGACCGCGACCTTCGCATCATCGTCGTGGGCGGCGGCGCCACGGGCGTCGAGACCGCCGGAGCCTTCGCCGAGCTGCGCAACAACGACATGCCGACGACCTACCCCGAGCTCGACACCAAGCGCGTCCACATCACGCTGGTCGAGATGCTGCCGCACGTGCTGGGACCGTTCCACCCCAAGCTGCGCGACTACGCCAAGCGCTCGCTCGAGAAGCGCGACGTCGAGCTGCGCCTCGAGACGGCCGTCAAGGAGGTCCGCCCCGACGGCGTGCTGGTCGAGCACGACGGCAAGCAGGAGTTCCTCGAGTCGTCGATGGTCGTCTGGGCGTCCGGCGTGACGGCGCACGGCACCGTGCAGGAGTGGGGCGTGCCCCAGGGGCGCGGCGGCCGCATCGAGACCGACGAGCACCTGCGGGTCAAGGGCGTCGACGACGTCTACGCGATCGGCGACGTCTCGGTGAGCCCCGAGGAGCCGCTGCCGCAGCTGGCCCAGCCGGCCATCCAAGGTGGCAAGCACGTCGCCAAGGTGATCGCTGCCGGCGTCAAGGGCAAGTCGCTGCCCAAGCCCTTCAAGTACAAGGACAAGGGCACGATGGCCACGATCGGCCGCAACTCGGCGATCGCGGAGATCAAGTTCCTGCCCCGTCTCAAGGGGTTCCCGGCCTGGATCATCTGGGTCGCGCTGCACATCGCGACGCTGCTCGGCAACCGCAACCGCTTCGCGACGTTGATCAACCTGACGGCCAAGTACCTGCTGGGCGGCACGCACAACGCGATCGTCGGCGAGACCCCGCCGATCGTGGCGCTCAAGCCCGTCATGGTCGAGGCGCGCTCGACCGTCAAGGCGCCGGCCAAGAAGGCCCCCGCCAAGAAGGCGCCGGCCAAGAAGGCGCCCGCGTCCACTTCCGTCGACAAGTAGGGCGGGCTCATGGCTGCGGTCACCCACGACGTCGTCGACGGCGTCGGACGTCTGGTGCTGTGCCGAGCCGAGCAGTCGAACTCGTTCGACCTGCCGGCCGCCCACGACATGGCAGCGGCCGTCGAAGCGGTCGCGGTCGACGAGGTCCGCGCCATCACGCTCACGGCCGAGGGCAAGCGGTTCTGCGCAGGGGGTGACGTCACGTCGTTCCTCGCCTCGGACGACCCGTCGGCCTACCTGCTCGAGCTGGCCGGCACCCTCGAGGGCGCGCTGCGTGCCCTGGCCGGTCTCGCGACGCCGGTCGTCGCCGGCGTCCGCGGTGCCGTCGCAGGCGCGGGCCTCGCCGTCATGCTGACCGCCGACGTCATCGTGGCGTCCCGGTCGACCAAGTTCGTGATGGCCTACCCAGGTATCGGGCTGACCCCTGACTGCGGGGCCTCGTACCTCGTGCCCCGCGCGATCGGTCAGCAGCGGGCGCTCGACTTCGCCCTGACGGGACGGGTGCTCAGCGCCGACGAGGCCCTCGACTGGGGCTTGGTGTCGTACGTCGTCGACGATGACGACGTCGAGCGCAAGGTCGCCGAGATGGCGCGCACCTGGGCCGACACAGCGCCGGCGGCACTCGGTCAGGCGCGCCGCCTCATCCGCGGCTCCTGGGACACCCTCGCAGCAGAGCAGGGCGCGGACGAGTCGGCCACGATCGCCGCCGCCGTCACGAGTGACGAGGCGCAGCGGCTGGTGGCCGCCTTCACCAGGCGTTGAGCTTGCCGATTGCCGTGCGCTAAGGTGAGGCTTCCCTTAGTGAAAGGCAGTATGGCTGTGACGAAGAGAGTGCCCTGGCGTGCCGGTGTGGCTGCGATCGCCGCGATGATCGCGCTGGCGGGATGCGGCGGCGAGTCCGACGACCAGGCCGAGACCAAGACGTCCGGCGGCTCGTTCCCGGTGAAGGTCGAGCACGAGTTCGGCTCCACGACCGTCAAGGCCGAGCCGAAGCGCATCGTCGTGGCCGGTCTGACCGAGCAGGACACCGTGCTGCAGCTCGGGTTCACGCCCATCGCGACCACCGAGTGGTACGGCGACCAGCCCTACGCGGTGTGGCCGTGGGCGCAGGGCATGCTGGGTGACGCCAAGCCGACCGTCCTGAAGCAGACCGACGGACCCGAGTACGAGAAGATCGCCGGCCTCAAGCCCGATCTGATCATCGCGGTCAACGCCGGGCTCGATCAGGGCATGTACGACAAGCTCTCCAAGATCGCGCCCACCGTCGCTCAGCCGAAGGGTGGCACCCACTACTTCTCGCGGTGGGACGAGCAGGCCATCCAGACGGCCAAGGCACTCGGCAAGGAGAAGGAGGGACGCAAGCTCGTCGAGGACACCAAGGCCGCGTACGCCAAGGTGGCCGCCGCACACCCCGAGTTCAAGGGCAAGACCGCCACGTTCTCGCAGGGCCTGTCGTACGACGGCTTGCTGTACGTCTACCAGGACGGGCTCAGCACCGAGTTCCTGACCTACCTCGGCTTCACGATCACCCCCGGTCTCGAGAAGTACAGCGAGGGGCCGGGCATCCAGGCCGCGATCCCGGAGGAGAAGCTCGACGTCATCGACGCCGACGTCATCGTCTTCGCGACCGAGGAGGCCAAGAACATCGACAACCTCAAGGCGATGCCGACCTTCGACACGCTCAAGGCGGTCCGAGACAACCGGGCCGTCTACACCGAGGGAAGCGTGGCGGGTGCGCTCTACTTCATCACGCCCGCAAGTCTGATGTACGCCCTCGACAAGCTGACGCCCCAGCTCGAGCGTGCGGTGAAGGGGGAGTCACCGCAGAAGGTCGGCGGCTAGCTCTTTCCGTGCGGTCAGCAGCGAGGGGCCGTACCACGTCAGGGCGCGGCCGGAGACGAGGACGGTCGGGGCGGTGAGGAAGGCCTCGGGGCCGTCGTCGGCGGTGAAGACGTAGGGCTCGTCGGGCAGCAGCACCAGGTCGGCCGCGGCGTCGATGTCGTCGAGCTCGGCGTGGGGGTAGCGGTCGGTGGCGTCGCCGAAGGCGTTGACGAGGCCGAGGCGGGCCACGAGGTCGCCGGTGAAGGTGCGGGACCCGACGACCATCCACGGATCGCGCCAGATGGGGATCGCGACCCGTCGACCGTCGGCGGGGGCGGGCTCGGCCCAGACCTGCTCGGCCTCGACCAGCCACTCGGGCACCTCCCAGCCGAGCCCGTCGACGAACATCCGGCGCATCGAGGCGAACGACTCGTCGACGGTCTCGATGACGGTGACCCAGACCGTCACGCCGGCGTCGCGGAGCCGGGTGATGTCGAGCTCGCGGTTCTCCTCGCGGTTGGCGATGACGACGTCAGGCCTGAGCGCCTCGACGGCCGCACGATCGGGGTTCTTGGTGCCGCGCACGCGCGTCACGTCGAGGTCGGCGGGATGCGTGCACCAGTCGGTGGCCCCGACGAGCGTGCCCGGACGCGTCGCCGCGATCGCCTCGGTGAGCGACGGCACGAGCGAGACGACCCGCCGTGCAGGGTGCCGGACGTCGACCGGGTGCCCGAGGTCGTCCTTCACCGGCGACGAACCCCCATCGCTCCGCACAACGGTGCCGGCCACGGACGATCGTCCGCGGCGAGCCCGGCATCGATCAAGGCGATGACGTCGTCGGGGAAGTCGACCGGACGACGCTCGACCATGTCCACGTGGACGGCCGTCGTCTCCATGGTGCACGCCAGGCGCCGGTGGGTCTCGTCGACGATCAGGCACACCGCGTGCAGCACCTTGGCCGACCGGGCGACCAGCCGCACCCGCACCGACACCTCGTCCCCCTCGAGCAGCTCGGCGTGGTATGTCAGGTGGTGCTCGGCGGTGAAGGTCGAGAGACCGCGTTGCTCGATGTAGTCCTCAGGCATGCCGAGCTCGCGCTGGCAGCGCTGCCACAGCGCCATGCCGCCCAGCTCGAGGTAGCGCCCGATGTTCACGTGGCCGTTCTCGTCGATGAACTCCGCGGGCACGGTGAGCTCGAGGTGGCGGGGCAGCTGGTCGACCTGGTCGTAGGTGGGCACGATCACCAGGCGACCCTATCGCCGCGGTCGCCGTGTCAGTCCCGGTGATCCCGCTGGTCCCGGTCGGCGTCCAGCTGGACGTCCGGGTCGACGCGGTCGGCCTCGACCAGACGCTCGTCGACCGCGCTGCGGGTGCGGTCGGCCTCGGCCCGGTGCTCCTGGGCCTGGCGCTCGAGCTCGTCGGCGGCCAGGCGTGCCTGCTCGGCCTCGGCAGCAGCGGCGAGGGCGTCGGCCTCGCGACGCTTGACGTCGACGCTCGTGTGAGCTGCGTCCTCGCGCAGCATGGCTGCCTTCTCGCGCTGCTTCTCGTCGTGCTCGATGCGGGCCTGCTCCTTCTTGCGGCGCGCTGCACGCGAGCCCGACAGTGCTGCGACGACGACCACGACGACGGCGAGGGCGATCAGGACCCATACCCACCACTGGATGTCCGACATGTTGTTCTCTTTTCCGGGAGCCGGAGGCGCGACCCGGCGGGCCGTGCGCGACTTCCTCGGAGCCGGGTACCCACAACGGCCGCGCCGACGCGCCGTCGCACGTCGCCGGCTCGGTCAGCCGGGGAGGGGGCCGAACCGTGCGGCGACGTGGCCGGCGAGCGCGGTGTCGACGCGCCCTCGCATGTCGGCCGACATCTCCGGCAGATCGTCACGGCCGAACCAGCGCGCATCGGTGTTCTCGCCGTCGGCGGGGTAGGGGACGCCCGCAGTCCAGCGCAGACCGAAGACGAGGTCGACGTACTGCGACCTGTCGCCGTTGGCGTAGGTGAACATGTCGGTGACGTGCACCCAGGCCAGGCGCTCGACGGTGGCGTGGACGTCGGCCTCCTCGAGCACCTCGCGCACGGCGGCGTCGGACGGCTCCTCGCCGGGGTCGACGATCCCGCACACCGGCGACCACTCGCCCGTGTCGGAGCGCTTGACCAGCAGCACGTCGTCGTCGCGCGTCACGACGGCGGTGACGCCGCACAGCCACAGGGGCATGGTGCCGATCTTCTCGCGCAGCGCGAGGATGAACTCCGGGGTCGCCATGGGCCCACGCTAGCCGGGCGGGGACGCGTTCATCTGGGAGACACCTGGTGTTCGGACGAGGCTCCTAGCGTCGGACCAGCGCCGACGGACCGGTCGGTGCCGGCCGTCGAGGGGACCGCATCATGAGCATCACGTCCGACCGTCCGCTGCTGCCCGTCGTCGGAGCGGGCGCAGCCTCTCCGTGCTCGAGCGGGCGAGCCGCGTTGACCTGCCGCTACCGCTGCGGGGACGCCTGCGCTCACGAGGCGCCGAACGTCTCGCAGAACGAGACCTTCGCCGACGTCATGGAGGCCGCCCTGTCGCGCCGCAGCGTGCTGCGGACGGGCGCCGTGGTCGGTGCGGCCGCGGTGGCGGGTGCAGGGCTGGGCGTGCGCCCGGCCGCCGCGGCGACCCGTCCGGGCCCGGCCCACCACGGCCACGGCCACGACACGCGCCGCCCCAAGGGCCTGCGGTTCACGCCGGTGGCGCCGAACGTGCAGGATGCCGTCGTGACGCCGGCCGGCTACGACCAGAAGGTGGTCATCAGCTGGGGCGACCCGTTGTTCTCCCGCACGCCGGCATTCGACGTGAACCGGCAGTCGGCCGACCGTCAGAAACGGCAGTTCGGCTTCAACAACGACTTCGTCGGCGTGCTGCCGCTGGGCGGGCGCACCCGGCTCATGGTGGTCAACCACGAGTACACGAGCGAGACGCTGATGTTCCCGGGATACGACGCGGCGAACCCGACCCGCGAGCAGGTGGAGACGGCATGGGCGGCGCACGGCCTGAGCGTCGTGGCGGTCACCGAGGACCGTCGTCGCGGGGCTCTCGAGCCAGTGGTGGGGCACCGGCTCAACCGCCGGTTGCACACCACCAGCGAGTTCGAGCTCACCGGGCCGGTCGCGGGCCACCCGCTGGTGAGGACGACGGCCGATCCGGACGGCCGCACGGTGCTCGGGACCCTCAACAACTGCTCGGGCGGTCTGACTCCGTGGGGGACGTGGCTGACGGCCGAGGAGAACATCAACCAGTACTTCGCCAACGCCGCCACCGTCACCGATCCGGTCAAGGCCAAGCGCCTCGCGCGGTACGGCATCGCCGGCACGGCCACCGAGCGCAAGTGGGAGCGGTTCGACGACCGGTTCGACATCGCGAAGGAGCCGAACGAGCCCCACCGCTTCGGCTGGATCGTCGAGATCGACCCCTACGACCCCAGGTCGACTCCGCGCAAGCGCACGGCTCTCGGACGGTTCAAGCACGAGGCGGCGCAGCCGCGCATCACCGAGGACGGACGCGTCGCGGTCTACATGGGCGACGACGAGCGCTTCGACTACTTCTACAAGTTCGTCTCGGCCGGGAAGCTGCGCAAGGGGTCGTCGAAGGCCGCTCGCAAGCACAACGCCGACCTGCTCGACGAGGGGACGCTGTACGTCGCCCGCTTCACCGGCGATTCCCCGGCCATCGAGATCGACGGCACCGGCACGCTCCCCTCCGACGGTCAGTTCGACGGGGCGGGGGAGTGGATCCCGCTGGTCAGCGGCACCCGCTCGTTCGTCCCCGGCATGACGGCCGAGGAGGTGCTGCTGTTCACCCGTCTGGCCGCCGACAGCGTCGCTGCGACCAAGATGGACCGGCCCGAGGACGTCGAGCCCAGTCCGCGCACCGGCGCGGTCTACATCGCGTTGACCAACAACTCCAACCGCGGTGCTGCCGGTGCCGGGGCGCCCGACGAGGCCAACCCGCGCACGGCCAACAAGAATGGCCACGTCATCGAGCTCGTCGAGCGGCGCGGCGACTCGGCGGCGACCCGCTTCGCGTGGAGCATCCTGCTCCTGTGCGGCGATCCGGCCGATCCGAGCACGTACTTCGGCGGCTACGCGGCCGAGGACGTCTCGCCGATCTCGTGCCCCGACAACGTCGCGTTCGACCGCTACGGCAACCTGTGGATCTCGACCGACGGCAACGCCCTGGGCTCGCACGACGGCCTGTTCGGCGTCGCGGTCGAGGGCCCCGAGCGCGGGGCCACGCGGCAGTTCCTGACGGTGCCGACCGGCGCCGAGACGTGCGGGCCGGTCATCGAGCGCGACCGCGTGCTGGTGGCGGTGCAGCATCCCGGCGAGAAGGACGGCGCCACGGCGACCGCGCCGGCGTCCACCTGGCCCGATGGCCCCGGACGCGTGCCGCGTCCCTCGGTCGTCGCGGTGTGGCAGCGCAGCGGACGCAGCATCGGCATGTGAGCTCAGGCGCGGTCGTGGAGCGTCACGTGGTAACCGTCGGGATCCGCGAAGGTGAACGTCCGGCCGAACGGGCCGTCGAACGGCGCGGTGACGATGGCGTGGCCGCCGGCCACGAGGGCGTCGTGGATCTGCTGGACGTCCGTCGCGTGCATCCAGACAGCGGCACCGATGCCGGGCTGCGGCGCGGCGTCGAGGTCGGTGCCGTCGACGACGTCGCGCAGCGCGAACGCGATCGGCGTCGTCTCGAAGACGACGGCGTGCGGGGGACCGGCCGGCGAGCGGACGAGGCCGAGGTAGGTCTCGTAGAACGCCTGGGACGCGTCGAGGTCGCGTGCCTGCAGGGAGATGAAGTCGGGTCCGGTGACGGGCATGGTGTGCTCCTTGGGAATCTGTGTCAGTTGTCTGACACATCGACTGTATGTCAGAATACTGACATGAGTCAAGACGGAGTCGCCCTCGAGACCTCGCTCGGCTACGTGCTCAAGGAGGCGGCGAGCGCGCTGCGCGCCGCGATGGAGGACGCGCTGCGTCCTCTGGGGCTGACCGTCACGCAGTACGCCTGCCTCGAGCTGCTCGCCCAGCGTCCCGGCCTCTCGGGGTCCGAGCTGGCCCGTGGGGCGTTCGTGACGCGGCAGTCGATGAACGTGCTGCTGCAGGCCATGGAGCGGGACGGCTACGTGACCCGGCCGGCCGAGGCGCCGGTCGGCAAGGTGCTGCCGACGCGCCTCGCGCCGGACGGTCGGCGCATCCTCGAGAAGGCGTCCGCGGAGGTCCGCGCCGTCGAGGTCAGGATGCTCGCAGGCATGACGACCACCGAGCAGTCGGCGGCCTTCGCGGCATTGAGGAGCATGGTCGACTCCCTGCGCGCCGACGAGACCTGACCCACCGGCGCGCAGGGTCAGACGTTGCGGCGGTACTGCCCGCCCACCTCGAAGAACGCCTCGGTGACCTGCTGCAGCGAGCACACCCGGGCGGCGTCCATCAGCACCGCGAAGACGTTCTCGTCGTTGATCGCCGCGAGCCGCAGGCGCTCGAGCGCCTCGGTCGCCTCGCGGCTGTGCGACTCCTGCCAACCGCGCACGCGTGACAGCTGCGACTCCTTCTCGGACTCCGTCGCCCGCGCCAGCTCGACCGTCGCCGGCTCCTCGCCCTCGACGTGCGGCTTGCGGAACGTGTTGACGCCGATGATCGGCAGCGAGCCGTCGTGCTTGCGGTGCTCGTAGAGCATCGACTCGTCCTGGATGCGCCCGCGCTGGTAGCCGGTCTCCATCGCGCCGAGCACGCCGCCGCGCT
>JBEVGQ010000273.1:0-5048 GCA_040511655.1 Aeromicrobium sp.
AGGTGTCGAGGTGACAGACGCGCATCATGATGCAGCCGGAGACCACCAGCGGTGCCGTGGCGAAACCGAATTCCTCGGCCCCGAGCAGCGCGGCGATCATGACGTCGCGGCCGGTCTTGAGCTGGCCGTCGGCCTGGACGACGATGCGGTCGCGCAGACCGTTGATGAGCAGCGTCTGCTGGGTCTCGGCCAGGCCGAGCTCCCACGGTCCGCCGGCGTGCTTGAGCGACGTCAGCGGCGACGCACCCGTGCCGCCGTCGTGGCCGGAGATCAGCACCACGTCGGCCTTGGCCTTCGAGACGCCCGCTGCGACCGTGCCGACGCCGACCTCGGACACGAGCTTGACGTGCACGCGCGCGGACGGGTTGGCGTTCTTGAGGTCGTGGATGAGCTGCTTGAGGTCCTCGATCGAGTAGATGTCGTGGTGCGGCGGCGGCGAGATGAGGCCGACGCCGGGCGTCGAGTGACGGGTCTTGGCCACCCACGGGTAGACCTTTGGGCCGGGCAGCTGGCCACCCTCGCCGGGCTTGGCGCCCTGCGCCATCTTGATCTGGATGTCGTCGGCGTTGGTGAGGTACTCCGACGTCACGCCGAAGCGTCCCGACGCGACCTGCTTGATCGACGAGCGGCGCTCGGGGTCGTACAGGCGCTCGGGGTCCTCGCCACCCTCACCGGTGTTGGACTTGCCGCCGAGGCGGTTCATCGCGATCGCGAGGGTCTCGTGGGCCTCCTGGCTGATCGAGCCGTACGACATCGCACCGGTCGAGAAGCGCTTGACGATCTCGGAGACCGGCTCGATCTCGTCGATCGGGATCGCGGGCCGTAGGCCCTCCTTCAGGCCGAACAGTCCGCGCAGCGTCATGAGGCGCTCGGACTGGTCGTCGATGCGCGATGTGTACTGCTTGAAGATCTCGTACGAGCCCGTGCGGGTCGAGTGCTGCAGGCGGAAGACCGTCTCGGGGTCGAAGAGGTGCTCGGGGCCCTCGCGGCGCCACTGGTACTCGCCGCCGACCTCGAGGTGGCGGCGCGGACCGGCGATGCCGCGGGTCGGGTAGGCGCGCTCGTGACGCGAGCGGACCTCCTGGGCGATGACGTCGAGACCGACGCCGCCGAGCTTGGACGACGTGCCGGTGAAGTAGGCGTCGACGACCTCGTGCGACAGGCCGATCGCCTCGAAGATCTGAGCGCCCGTGTACGACGCGACGGTCGACACGCCGATCTTGCTCATGACCTTCAGGACGCCCTTGCCGAGTCCGTAGCGGACGTTGCGCAGTGCCTGGGCGGGCTTGACGCCCTCGACGAAGATCTTCTCGCGGGCGAGGTCCTCGGCCGACTCGAGCACGAGGTACGGGTTGACGGCGGTCGCGCCATACCCGATGAGCAGCGCGACGTGATGGACCTCGCGGACGTCGCCGGCCTCGATGATGAGCCCGGCCTGGCTGCGCAGCTTCTCGCGCACCATGTGATGGTGCACCGCACCCGTCAGCAGCAGCGACGGGATGGGGGCCAGGTCGGCGTTGGAGTGCCGGTCGGACAGCACGATGATGCGGGCGCCGTCGGCGATGGCGCGCGACACCTCGGCGCAGATCTCGTCGAGCTTGGCGCGCATGGCCTCGCCGCCGCCGTCGACCTCGTAGAGACCGCGGACGACGTGCACCGAGAAGCCCGGCATGTCGCCGTCCTTGTTCATGTGCCGGATCTTGGCGAGCTCGTCGTTGTCGAGCACTGGGAACGGCAGCTGCAGCATGCGGCACGACGCCGGGCTGGGCGCGAGCAGGTTGCGCTCGGGGCCGATCGTGCCCGCCAGCGACGTCACGACCTCTTCGCGGATCGCGTCGAGCGGCGGGTTGGTGACCTGGGCGAACAGCTGCGAGAAGTAGTCGAACAGCTGGCGCGGACGGTCGGACAGGGCCGCGATGGGCGTGTCGGTGCCCATCGAGCCGATCGCCTCGGCGCCCGACCGCGCGATGGGCGCGATCAGGACGCGCAGCTCTTCCTCGGTGTAGCCGAAGACCTGCTGGCGACGCGTGACGGAGGCGTGCGTGTGGACGATGTGCTCGAGGTCGGGCAGGTCCTCGAAGCGCACGAGGCCGGAGTAGAGCCACTCGTCGTAGGGCTGCTCGGACGCCAGCTGGTTCTTGATCTCGTGGTCCTCGACGATGCGGTGCTCGTCGAGGTCGAGCAGGAACATCTTGCCGGGCTCGACGCGACCCTTGCGGATGATCGTCGCCGGGTCGATGTCGAGCACGCCGGACTCGGACGCGAGCACGACGAGACCGTCGTCGGTGACCCAGTAGCGTCCCGGGCGCAGGCCGTTGCGGTCGAGCACCGCGCCGATCTGGGTGCCGTCGGTGAAGCAGACGGCGGCCGGACCGTCCCACGGCTCCATCACCGAGGAGTGGAATTCGTAGAACGCGCGGCGGGCGGGGTCCATGTCGGCGTTGTTCTCCCACGCCTCCGGCATCATCATCATGACGGCGTGCGGGAGGCTGCGTCCGCCTAGGTGCAGCAGCTCGAGCACCTCGTCGAACGAGGCCGTGTCGCTGCCGTGCGGGTCGCAGATCGGGAACAGCCGCTGCAGGTCTCCGGGGATGAGGTCGCTCTCGAGCGTCGCCTCGCGGGCGCGCATCCAGTTGCGGTTGCCGCGAGCCGTGTTGATCTCGCCGTTGTGGGCCACGAAGCGGAAGGGGTGCGCGAGCGGCCAGCTGGGGAACGTGTTGGTCGAGAAGCGGCTGTGCACGATCGCGAGGGCCGACTCCATGCGCTCGTCGCCCAGGTCGGGGAAGAAGCCCTCGAGCTGCTCGGTCGTCAGCATGCCCTTGTAGACCAGGGTGCGGCTCGACAGCGACGGGAAGTACACCTCGAGCTCGTGCTCGGCACGCTTGCGCAGGGCGAAGGCGATGCGGTCGAGCTCGATGCCCGTGCGGGGCGTGTCGCCGCCGGCGGCGACGAACAGCAGCGCGAACGACGGCATCGCGCCGCGTGACATCGACCCGAGGATCTCGGGGTTGACCGGCACCTCTCGCCAGCCCAGGACTGTGAGCCCCTCCTCGGCGGCGAGCGCCTCGACCGAGGCCCGCGCCTCGGTGGCGGCCGTGGCCTCGACCGGCAGGAAGGCCATGCCGCACGCGTACGCGCCCTGCTCCGGCAGCTCGAACTCGGCGACGCCGCGCAGGAACCGGTCGGGTGTCTGCATCAGGATGCCCGCACCGTCGCCGGTGTCGGGCTCGCCGCCGACGGCGCCGCGGTGGTCGAGGTTGCGCAGGGCGGTCAAGCCCTTGAGCACGATGTCGTTGCTGGCAACGCCGGTCAGGGTCGCGACGAAGGCGACACCGCAGGCGTCGTGCTCGTTGGCCGGGTCGTAGAGACCCTGGGCCGGGGGCAGCGAGGCCTGAACCGTGAAGGACTGGGGCTGAGCGCGCATGCTGGAGCCCTTTCTACGTCATCGATGGTCACGAAAATTCGTACCGGGGACGACATTGGCCTCGGACAGCATCGCAAGATTACACGCTCGGGGCCCGGACGCGCGCCCAGGCGTGCTCTAGACCGTCTTGACGATGTAGACGTCGCACGGCGCGTGCTGCGCGACGTCGGCGGCGACGCTGCCCAGCAGACGTCCGATGCCCTGGACCCGCCGGTTGCCGACGACGATCAGGTCGGCGCCCAGGCGCTTGGCCTCCTCGACCAGGGCCTCGGCCGGCTTGCCCTGGATGGGGCTGCTCTCGACATGGGGTACGACGGTGCCCAGCGATGCGGCGACGTCGGCGGCGATCGCCTCGGCCGCCTCTCCGGGGGTCAGGGCAGGGACGTCGCTGAGCGGTCGTCCTGGCTCGGCCTGACCGCCGTGGCTGCGGGGGTCGACGGCGGTGAGGACGTGCAGGGTCGCGCCGGTGCTGGCCGCGAGCTCGGCAGCGACGGTCGCGGCCTTGCGCGAGCTCTCGCTCCCGTCGACTCCGACGAGGATGATCTTGGGCATGTGGTTCTCCTGACGGTCGGCCCTCAGCGTAGCGACGATGACCGGAGGGTCAGACCGTCTTGACGATGTAGACGTCGCACGGCGCGTGCTGCGCGACGTCGGCGGCGACGCTGCCCAGCAGGCGTCCGATGCCCTGGACCCGCCGGTTGCCGACGACGATCAGGTCGGCGCCGATGTCGTTGGCGACCTGGACGAGTGCCTCGGCGGGCTTGCCGTGGGCGGGGCCGGCCTGGACGTTGGGCACGATGCCGGTGAGCGACTCGGCGATCTCGGTGGCGGTCGCCTCGGCCGGCGACTGCAGGCGGACGTCGCCGAGGTACTGGCCCTCGGCGGGTCGGTCGCGGTCTTCTGCGGCCATCATGACGTGCAGGGTCGCGCCGGTGCTGGCGGCGAGCGAGGCGGCGGTCTCGGCAGCTCGGCGCGAGCTGTCGCTGCCGTCCACTCCGACGAGGATGATCTTGGGCATGGGGTTCTCCGTTCCGTCGAGCACAGGGTAACTGCCAGTTACCCCATGCGTCGACAGAGTCGGGACATCATGCCCGGCGTCATGGTCTCAGCCGAGCGACGCGCCCACGGCCTCGCCGACCAGGTACGTCAGACCTGCCGCGGCCCCGCCCAGCACCAGCTGCCGCGTGCCCCCGAACCACCACGTGCGAGCCGTGACGCGGGTGACCACCGCGCCGCAGGCGAACAGCCCGATCAGCGACAGCACGATCGCCGGCCACGCGGTCTCGATGCCGACCAGGTACGACAGCAGCGGGATGATCGCACCGATCGCGAACGAGAAGAACGACGACACCGCGGCCAGCATCGGCGAGGCCAGGTCGTCGGTGTCGACGCCGAACTCCTCACGAGCGTGCACCCGGACGGCGTTCTCGGGGTCGAGGTGCACCTCGCGGGCCATCTCGCGGGCGGTGTCCTCGTCGATGCCCTTCTCGACGAACATCGCGGCCAGCTCGGCCTCCTCGGCGCGCTCGTTGACGAGGATCTCGTGCCGCTCGACATCGACCTGCTTGAGCGCGAACTCGGTCTGGCTCGCGACCGAGGTGTACTCCCCCGCCGCCATCGAGAA
>JBEVGQ010000274.1:0-3044 GCA_040511655.1 Aeromicrobium sp.
GGTGCGGGTCGACGCATGAAGATCGGCGTCGTCACCTTCCCGGGCTCGCTCGACGACGTCGATGCGCAGCGTGCGGTCCGCATCGCCGGTGGTGAGCCCGTCGCGCTCTGGCACGGCGACCACGACCTGAAGGGCGTCGACGCGGTCATCCTCCCCGGCGGCTTCTCGTACGGCGACTACCTGCGCTGCGGCGCGATCGCCCGGTTCGCCCCGGTCATGACCGAGGTCGTGGCGGCGGCGGGCGGCGGGATGCCCGTGCTCGGCATCTGCAACGGCTTCCAGATCCTGTGCGAGACGCACCTCCTGCCGGGTGCGCTGATCCGCAACGACCACCGCACCTTCATCTGCCGCGACCAGGTGCTCGAGGTCGAGAACACGTCGACGGCATGGACGTCGGACTACACCGAGGGCCAGCAGATCACGGTGCCGCTCAAGAACGGCGAGGGCGGGTTCGTCGCCGATGCCGCCACGCTCGACCGCATCGAGGGCGAGGGGCAGGTCGTCTTCCGCTACGTCGACGTCAACCCCAACGGCTCGCTGCGCGACATCGCGGGCATCACCAACGAGCGCGGCAACGTCGTGGGCCTCATGCCCCACCCCGAGCACGCCGTCGAGGACCTCACGGGCCCCGGCACCGACGGCCTCGGCCTGTTCACGTCGGCCCTGACCGCCCTGCTCGCGAGGTCTTGAGCGGCTCTGCGCGACGCTTGAGTCGTCCTCCTACGGTGGGCGGCATGGACACGACGACGCGGCCAGACGCCCACCCCGCCACGACGCACGCCGACACCGATCGATCCGGCAGCAGGCCGCCGCGCAGCTGGGTCGGCACCGACATCGGGCTGCTGATCATCCGCGTCGCGGTGGGCGTCGTGGTGGGTGCGCACGGCCTGCAGAAGGTCTTCGGCTGGTTCGACGGACCCGGCATCGACGGGTTCGCCGGAGCCCTCGGCGACATGGGGTTCACCCGGGGCACGACGTTCCTCGCGTGGGTCACGGCGCTGTCCGAGGTGGGCGGCGGCCTCCTGCTCGCGCTGGGACTGCTGACCCCGGTCGGGGCCGCGGCGGTGCTGGGCGTCGGGCTCAACATCGTCTACCTGCAGCGCAGCGATCCGTTCATCGGCGGCTGGGAGCTCCCGGCCCTCTTCAGCGCCGTCGCGCTGGGACTGCTGTTCAGCGGGCCGGGACGTATCGCGGTCGACGGCGTCGCGCCGTGGAGCCGTCGTCCCGTGCCGTGGGGCGTGGCCGGTCTCGTGCTGGCCCTCGGGACGTCGGCGGTCGTGCTGCTCGGCTTCCGCTGAGCGTCACATCGGGATGGGCGCCGCGAGGCGGCGGGCCTGCCGCTGGCCGGACGAGCCGACGATCCACGAGAGCACCGCGGCCACGGCGCACAGGGAGGGCTGCGCCACTGAACCAGGCCAAGCCGCCCCATCATCCGAGGGCGGTGAGTGCGCCACGCATCCGGGGCTCGACCGCGCCGAGGCGGTGAGCCTGCCACCTGTGCGGGGCCTCGACACGTGGCTCACCCACCGCCTCCTCGGGCGGGGACGGGGGACACGTGGTTGAGGCACCGCTCAGGGGCACCTGCACACCGCTCTCGGGGATGGCTGGGAGAATGCAGGCATGGATCTTCCTGTCGCCGTCTCCGTCCTGCTGATCGTCGCCGGAGTCTGGAACTTCGTCGTCTGGCCCCAGTTCCTGCGCCGCGTCCTCAAGGACCCGCGTGCGCGCGACGAGGCGGGCAAGGCCACGACCTTCCTGACGGTGCACGTCGTGCTCGTGGCGGTCTCGCTGACGCTGGGCCTGGCGACCGGCATCGTGGGAATCGCCGCCCTGGTCTGAGCGTTGCACCCGGCATGACCACCACTGTGTCGCACCACGTCGAGAAGCAGCGCTACGAGATCCACGTCGACGGCGTGTTCGCGGGCCTCACCCAGGCCGTCGAGGACGGCGAGGTGGTCACGATGCCGCACACCAAGGTCTTCGACGAGTTCGAGGGTCAGGGCCTGGCGAGCCGGCTCGTGACCGGCGCGCTCGACGACATCCGCGCCCGCGGCAAGAAGATCGTGGCCGAGTGCCCCTACGTGGCCCACTTCGTGGTCAAGCACCCCGAGTACGCCGACCTGCTCGCCTGAGGCATCTCTCGCCTGAGTCCCGGGTCACAGTCCGACGAATCGTCCCGCTGCGTACCCGACTGATAGTCTGTGAATACGTGAACGCGCAATTCTGCGCTGTTCCGGCCCGACGAAGTAGCGCGATCCCGCGTGAAATGGTTAGCGGGCATCGTCCCGAACGTCTGTGAGTTCCTTGAATCAGCCTGACGGCAGCACTGCGCTGCCTACTTTCTCCACCCTGTCCCTTCCCCAGTCGATCGTCACGACGCTCGCGCGTCAGGAGATCGTCACCCCCAGCCCCGTGCAGATGGCCGTCATCCCCGACGCCCTCGCCGGACGCAACGTCCTCGGCCGGGCCCGCACGGGCTCCGGCAAGACCCTGGCCTTCGGCCTGCCGGTCCTGGCGCGTCTCGCGGGTCGCACGAGCCGCCCGAAGGCGCCCCGCGCCCTGATCCTGCTGCCCACGCGCGAGCTGGCCACCCAGGTCCGTTCGGCGATGGAGCCGCTGGCCCAGAAGATGGGTCTGCGCCTCACGACGATCTACGGCGGCGTCCCGATCAACAAGCAGATCAACACGCTGAAGAACGGCGTCGACGTCGTCATCGCGACCCCCGGTCGTCTGACCGATCTGCTCGACCGTCGCTGCATGACGCTCGACGACATCGAGATCACGGTCCTCGACGAGGCCGACCACCTGTGCGACCTCGGCTTCTACAAGCCGATCGACGCGATCCTCGGCAAGACGTCCGAGCGCAGCCAGCGCCTCCTGCTGTCGGCGACGCTCGACGGCGACGTCAACAAGCTCGTCAAGCGCCACCTGCCGCAGCACGTGCTGCACGAGGTCGACTCCGCCGACAGTCACGTCGACACGATGGAGCACCACGTGGTCGTCAGTGGCGCGACCGAGAAGTCCAAGGCCGCGTTCGACCTGCT
>JBEVGQ010000275.1:0-5156 GCA_040511655.1 Aeromicrobium sp.
CTGGCCGACGACGCCGTGGTCATCGGCGACGGCGGCGACTTCGTGTCGTTCGCCGGCAAGTTCGTCGAGCCCAAGCGTCCTGGCGGCTGGCTCGACCCCGGACCCTACGGATGCCTGGGTGCCGGCATGGGAGCGGCGATGGCGGCGCGCATCGCCAGGCCGTCGAGCCAGGTCGTGCTGCTGTACGGCGACGGGGCCGCCGGCATGTCGCTGATGGACGTCGACACGCTGGTGCGGCACGACCTGCCCGTCGTCATGATCGTCGGCAACAACTCCGCCTGGGGCCTCGAGAAGGGGCCGATGCAGTGGATCTACGGCTACGACGTGGCCGCCGACCTCGCCCCGAACACCCGCTACGACCAGGTCGTGACGGCGCTCGGCGGCGGTGGCGAGATGGTGACCGACCCGCGCCAGATCGGGCCGGCGATCGACCGCGCCCTCGCGTCGGGCGTCCCGTACCTCGTCAACGTCATGACCGACGTCGACGCGGCGTACCCCCGTGCCACCACCGGCATCTGACCTCGTCGTCCGCCTCGTCCGCGACGACGAGCACGACGCGGTCGGGCGCCTGACGGTCGCCGGCTACGACGCCGACGGCTACCTGCAGCGCCCCGACGGCACGTACGACCACGAGTACGCCGCGTGGATCGGCGACGTGGCCGGGCGCGCCGACGACAGCGAGGTGCTGGTGGCCGTCGACGGTGACCGACTGGTGGGCACCGTCACGTGGTGCCCACCCGGCTCGGCGTCCGCCCAGCTGGCCCGGCAGCCGCACCAGGGCGAGTTCAGGACGTTGGCGGTCGATCCCCGGGCGCGAGGGCGCGGGGTCGGACGCGTGCTCGTCGAGGCGTGCGTCGCGCGAGCCCGCCGCGACGGCCTCGACGAGGTGCTGCTGTGCTCCCTGACCGAGATGACGACGGCTCACCGGCTCTACCTGTCGATGGGGTTCGTCCGGCGTCCCGACCTCGACTGGTCGCCGCTGCCCGACGTGCGGCTGTGGGGGTTCGGGCTGACGCTCGGCGCGTGAGCGCGGACGCGGGTGGTCGCTCCGAACGTCGGTGAGGGTACCCTCACCAGGTGCCCCCAGACGTCCTCGCTCCACCGACGTCTGCGGCGGCCCTCATCCGGCGTGGGATGCGCCGCCACCGCGCCCGACTGGCCGGCTCGTACCTGCTGATCACGTCGTGGCTGCTGTGCGAGGCGCTGGTGCCCGTCGTCATCGGTGTCATCGTCGACCGGGCCGTCGCGACCGGCGAGCTGCACGAGCTGGCCATCTGGGGCGCGTCGCTCGTGACCTTGTTCGTGGTGCTGAGCTACTCGTACCGCTTCGGCGCCCGCCTCGGTGTCGGCGCGCTGCAGCGCGAGACGCACCTGCTACGCGTCGAGGTCAGCGAGCACGTGCTGGGCGCGGACGGTGCCCGCACCGGCCTGCTGCCCGGAGAGACGCTGTCGCTGGCGACGTCCGACGCCGAGACGATCGGCGAGCTGCTGTGGCACGTCGGCTACACCCTGGCCGGGCTGCTCGGCGTCGTCGTCAGTGCGGTCGTCCTGTTCCGCATCGACCTGGTGCTCGGGCTCGTCGTGCTCGTGGGCGTGCCGCTGGTGCTCGTAGCGATCCAGGTGGTGACCCCGCTGATCGCACGCGACACGACCGACCAGCAGGCCAGCATCGCGACGGCCACCGGCATCGCGACCGACCTCGTCAAGGGGCTGCGTCCGCTCAAGGGCGTCGGCGCCGAGGACGTCGCGACCACGCGGTACCGCGGGCACAGCGCGACGGCCCGCGACGCGAGCATCCGCACGGCTCGGTCCGTCGGGTACATGTTCGGGCTGACGGCGGCCCTGAGCGGCCTGTTCCTCGCACTCGTCGCCTACCTCGCGGGCACCCGGGCGCTCGACGGCGACATCAGCATCGGCGAGCTCATCGCGATCGTCGGTTTGACCCAGTTCCTGGCCGAGCCCATCGCCGGGCTCGGCGAGACCAGCGCCCAGGCGGCGCGCTCGTTCGCGTCCGCCAAGCGGCTGGTCGACTTCCTGCAGACCCCGCCGCTCGTCGTGTCCGGCACGGCGACGCTCGACGGCCCCGACGCCGACATCACCATCGAGTCGCTGACGTCCGGCCCCTTGCAGGGGCTCGACCTGCACAGCCGCGCCGGCGAGCTGGTCGGCGTCGTCGTCGACGATCCGGCGACCGGCGACACCCTCGTGCGCCTGCTGCGCGGCGAGGTCGCCCTCGCGGACCGCTCCGGGTCGCTGATGCTGGGCGGCCGCCCGATCGACGACCTCACGATCGACTCGCTGAGGTCGCACGTCGTCGTGTGCCACCACCGCGTCGACCTCTTCGAGGGGACCCTGCGCGAGTCCATCGATCCCGATCGGATGCTCGACGACGTCCAGCTCGCCGAGGTGCTCGCCGCATCGGCGGCCAGCGACGTCGTCGACCTGCACCCCGACGGGCTCGAGCAGCCCGTCTCCGCCGGAGGCACGACGCTGTCCGGCGGACAGCGGCAGCGCATCGCGCTCGCCCGGGCCCTCGCGACCCGGGCACCGATCCTGGTGCTCGACGAGCCGACGAGCGCCGTCGACGCGATGACCGAGCAGCGCATCGCCAGCGGCCTGCGAGACTTCCGCCACGGCGGCGGGTCGCGGTTGTCGACGCTCGTCATCACCTCGAGCCCCGCCCTGCTCGCCGCCGCCGACCGGGTGCTCCTCGTCGACGAGGGACGTGTCGTCGCCGTCGGCACGCACCACGAGCTGGCCGCCCGCGACGACTACCGCGAGGCGGTGCTTCGATGACCCGCCACCTGCTGCCCATCGCGTCCCGGCGGGAGACCACCCGCCTCGCCGCGTCGCTGCTACGCACCCACCGGCGACCGTTGGCCGTGTCGGCACTCGCCTTCGTCGTCGTGGGCCTCGCCGGGCTCGTGGCGCCGTGGGTGCTCGGCCAGATCGTCGACACCGTGATCGCCGAGGAGTCCTCGTCGAGCGTCCTGCGCGGGGCCCTGCTGATCGCCGCCGCGAGCGTCGTGGCCGGCCTCGGCACCGCCGTCTCGGTCACCTACCTGGCCAGGGCGGGCGAGCCGGCACTGGCCGACCTGCGCGAGCGCGCGCTCGACCGTGCGCTGCACCTCGACAGCTCGCGCCTGGAGGAGGCCGGGGCCGGCGACCTGCTGTCGCGGATGGGCGACGACGTGCGGTCGGTGGCCAGCTCGCTGACCGAGATGATCCCGCTTCTCGTCGGCTCGCTCGTCACCGTCGTGTTCACCGCGGGCGGGCTGTTCGCCCTCGACTGGAGGCTGGGTCTGGCCGGTCTGGCCAGTGCCCCGTTCTACGCGCTGGGGCTGCGCTGGTACCTGCCCAGGTCGGCGCCGTACTACCGTCGCGAGCGCATCGCGCAGGGCGAGCGCGCCGAGGCGCTGGTCGGTGGTGTGCAGGGCGCATCGACGCTGCGGGCGTTGTCGCGCGAGCAGGCGCAGATCGACCTCATCACGCACCACTCGCGGCACGCCATGACCATCACGCTCGACGTGTTCAACCTGCTCCTGCGCTTCGGGGCTCGCACCAACCGCTCCGAGCTGATCGGGCTCTCGCTGGTGCTCGGCACCGGCTTCTTCCTGGTGCGCGACGACCTCACGACCGTCGGTGCGGTGACGGCCGCCGCCCTGTACTTCCACCGGTTGTTCAACCCCATCGGTGCGCTGCTGATGATCTTCGACGACATCCAGTCCGCGGGGGCGTCGCTGGCCCGGCTCGCCGGCGTCGCGCTGCTCGACCCGACCACCAGCAGCACGGCCCCCTCCCCCGTCCGCACCGGCACCCTCGAGCTGACGGGCATCAGCCACGAGTACGTGGCAGGGCGCCGCGTGCTGTCAGAGGTGACGCTGCGCATCCCCGACGGCGAGCGGGTCGCCCTCGTCGGAGCCACCGGCGCCGGCAAGAGCACGCTCGGGGCGGTCGCGACGGGATTGCTGAAGCCGACGCGAGGCCAGGTCGCGATCGGGGGGTTCCCGCTCGACGCGCTCGAGCCGGCGCACGTCCGGTCGGCCATCGCGCTGGTGACCCAGGACGTCCACGTCTTCTCGGGCACGGTGCGCGAGAACGTCGACCTGGCGCGACCGGGTGCGTCGGACGAGGAGATCCGGTCGGCGCTGTCGACCGTCCGCGCGCTGGGGTGGGTCGAGGCGCTGGCCGACGGGCTCGACACCGTCGTCGGCGACCACGGTCATCCGCTCACGCCGTCACAGGCACAGCAGCTGGCGCTGGCGCGGGTGCTGCTGCACGATCCGGCGGTCGCGGTGTTCGACGAGGCCACCGCCGAGGCCGGCTCGAGCGGCGCGCGCGAGCTCGAGGAGGCCGCGATCGCCGTCACGCGGGGCCGCACCGCTCTCGTGGTCGCGCACCGGCTGACGCAGGCGCAGTCGGCCGACCGGGTGATCGTGATGCACGACGGGCGCGTCGTCGAGGAGGGCACCCACGACGAGCTCGTCGAGGCCGGGGGGCGCTACGCCGACCTCTGGTCCGCCTGGTCCTCTTGATCCCCCACGCCGAGGAGAGACCCGTGCACCACCGAGGAGAGACTCAGTAGTGCGGGAGTCTCTCCTCGGTAGTGCGGGAGTCTCTCCTCAGCATGGGTAGGTTGGGGGGATGATCGAGACCGCGAGCGTCACCCACGTGGTAGGCCCCTCCGACACCGCTCTCGCCCTCGGATCGGGCGATCTCGAGGTGCTGGCGACGCCGCGCGTGCTCGCCTGGATCGAGGAGGCGACGTGCGCGGCCCTCGACCTCCAGCCCGGCCAGACCAGCGTCGGCACCCGGGTCGACCTCGAGCACCTGGCGGCGAGCCCCGTCGGCGCCGAGGTCACGGCCACCGCGACCGTTCTGCTCACCGACGGCCGCCTGGTGCGGTTCCAGGTGGTCGCGCAGGACGCGTCCGGCACCCTGCTGGCGTCCGGCGAGGTGCGCCGGGTCGTGGTCGACCGGGAGCGCTTCCTCTCGCGGATCACCCCTGTGGGAGACTGAACCAACGTCTTTCGAGGAGGAACACCATGGGCAAGACCGGCCGCAAGCGTCGTGCACGCCGCAAGAAGGGCGCCAACCACGGCAAGCGTCCCAACGCTTGACCTGAGCGCACCTCGTGCACCGAAGCCCCCGTCCTG
>JBEVGQ010000276.1:0-12288 GCA_040511655.1 Aeromicrobium sp.
CCCGATCACGCAGCTCGACATGTGGGAGCACGCGTTCTACCTCGACTACCTCAACGTCAAGGGCGACTACGTCAAGGCGTGGTGGAACATCGTGAACTGGGCGGACGCCCAGGAGCGCTTCACCGCAGCAACCTCCGGCGGCCAGATCATCTTCTGATCGGCTCCACTCGAACGGCGGGACCCTACTGGTTGGGGTCCCGCCGTTTGCCGTGCTCGGCCAGGTCGCGCAGCTGCGCGTTGTAGGCCTCGAGCGCGGCGTCGTCGCTGCGCTCCTCGGCGCGGTCGAACCGCTTGGCCTCGCGCGCGTCGGAGCGGAACCACTGCGACAGGATCGCGATCATGACCAGCACGAGCGGGATCTCGCCCATCGCCCAGGCCATGCCGCCACCCAGGTACTGGTCTGCCAGCAGGTCGGTGCGGTACGGACGATCGATCTCCTTCCAGTAGTCGAGCGCGAACACGGTGTTGGACGACATCACCGCGATGGCGAAGAACGCATGGAACGGCACCGTCACGAGCAACGCGCCGAAACGGGCGATCGGTGCCAGGGAGTGCGGTGACGGGTCGACGCCGATCAGCACGTAGTAGAACAGCAGACCGACCGTCAGGAAGTGGATCTCCATCACCGCGTGCCCGAGGTGGTTGTTCATCAGCGCCTCGAAGATGCCGGTGAAGTACAGGCCGTACAGGCTGCCGACGAACAGCACCGGTCCGACGATCGGGTGGGTCACGAACCGCGAGAACCGCGAGTGCAGGAACGACAGCAGCATCGCGCGCGGCGACACGTCGCCAGACTGGCGGGGCCCCGGCAGCGTGCGCAGGGCCAGCGTCATCGGGGCGGCCAGGGCCAGGAAGATCGGCGCGACCATCGACAGCATCATGTGCGACGCCATGTGGGCGCTGAACAGGATGTGGGAGTACTCCCCCAGGCCGCCGAACGTCGCCCAGGCGATCACGACCATGCCGGCCATCCACGAGATCGTCCGACCGACGGGCCAGGCGTCGCCGCGGCGGTGCATCGTCCACACGCCGCGCAGGTAGAGGGCTGTGCCGAGCCCGACGACCGCGAGGCCCACACCGTTGCCCGACCATCCCCACAGCAGGCGCAGCACGTCGGGGGCCGGCGGCAGCGGGCCGCCGATGAGCTCCTCGGCCGGGGTCTGCAGCACCCGGTCGCCGACGGGCGTCGGCGTGCGCGACAGCGCGACGGCCAGGCCGACGGCCGCCGCCATCACGAACAGCTCGGTCGTGGCCAGGCGCAGGAAGCCCGAGCCGGCCGAGACGATGCGGCGCCGCTGGGCGACGCCGAACACGCCCAGCGCGACGAGCGCCACGACCTTGCCCAGCACCAGGAGCCCGTAGGTGGTGCCGAAGACGTCGCCGAAGGACCGGAGCCGCACCGCGGCGTTGACGAGGCCGGAGACGGCCACGATGACGAAGCTCCAGAGGGCCAGCGTCGAGTAGCGCGCGACGGCCGGCTCGAGCCGCTTGCTGCCGCGGATCGCGACCCAGCCCAGAGCGGCGAGGCCGCCGACCCAGAGCGTCGCGCCGAGCACGTGCAGGTACAGGCTCGTGGTCGCGAGGTCGTGGGAGCCCGACGAGGCCGCGTGCCCGGTCAGGGCGATCGGGCCGAGTGTCGCCAACGAGACCCCGAGCATCCCCGCAACGGCCCGGACGCTCAGCGTGAACCTGGTCGCCACAGCGATGATGGCCGCACCCAGCGCCTGCAGCAGCACGGCCTTGCCTTCGCTGAAGCCGAGGAATCCTGTGATGTCGGCCCAGGCGATGTCGGTCAGCGGCTTGCCGAAGATGTCGCCCGACAGCAGCAGGAAGAAGTAGGCGACGCTGATGACCGCCCACGCGGTGGCCCAGCGGGAGGCCAGGCGGACGGCCTGCACCGACAGCCCCTGCACCTCGTGCTGCGACGACGGCAGCAGGAAGGCTGCCGCCGTCAGGAAGCCGATGACCAGCACGGCGGCGACGTCGTTGGCGACCTTGGCCAGCGGGAGCGCCCAGCCGACGAAGGCACCCGGATCGGCGATGCCGATGGGCGCCTTGCCGTAGGCACCGCCACCGAGGATGAGGAAGGCGGTCAGCGACAGCGCCGCGATGACGAAGCCGGCCACCGTGTCGCGCACCGTCTGGGTCATCACTTCTCCTCAGCCTCGTCGCGCCGGCGCAGCGGCGCCAGCAGCAGGACGATCGCGACCACCGCGGCCAGGATGCCCCAGAAGAAGTGTGAGCGGTGCCGGTGGACGAAGCCCTCCTGGGCCGGGGCGTCGACCTGCTTGACGCTCTGCCCAGCCGTCACGTCGTACGTCACGGTGCCCGTGACGGGGTGGCCGTCGGCGGAGATCACGCGGTACGAGGCGCTGTAGGTGCCGCGCTGGTCGACGTCGGGCACCGTGGCGGTGACGGTGCTGTCGACCGCGCGGATGCGTCCGACGTCGACCTGCGTGCCGTCGGGGGCGGCGACGGCCACCTGCGCACGACGCGACACGTTCTCGTTGAACGTGAACGTGATCGTGGAGGGGGCCGCCGCCAGCGTCGCCCCGTCCTCGGGGTCGGTGCCGACCAGCGCCGCGTGGGCGCTGGCCGGTCCGGCCCCGAGGAGACCCGTCCCGAGGACGAGGGCGGCCGTGACGAGCACGATGCCGCGCAGGAGGAGGTTGTTACGCACGACGTCGAGTCTGTCGCAGCGCAACAACCAGGGCCGCCAAGGCCACCACCAGGGCTCCGCCGCCCAGCCAGGTGCCGAGGCGGTCGCCGTCGTCGTCCTTGGTGATGCTGAGCTCGGACGAGTAGGCGGCCTTGCTGGTGTCGGTGCTCGCTCCCCCGTGGTGGTCACCGGTCGGTTCGGCGAGCGTCAGGACGGGCGCGGGGTGCTCGGGCTCGTCCTCGCCCTTGGCCTGCTTCTGGTTCCAGTCGACGACCTCGCCGTCGGAGTACGTCTGCTGGGCGTCGAACGAGATCGAGGCGGCGTCGGGGAACGGCCCTCCGGAGATGGCGAACTCGTCGAACTGCCCGACGGGGATGCCGCCGTCCTCGGCCGTCCAGGTGACGGTGCTGACGGCCTCGGTGAGGTCGTAGTCGCCGACGGTCGTGGGCTTGGGCAGCTTCGCCTTGGTGATGGTGGCCTTCCAGCCCGGCTTGGACTGGGCGGTGAGGAAGGCGAACGGCGTGTCGGTCGGCAGCGTCACGACGATCTTGGTCGTGGCGGCGGTGTCGGACTCGTTGGGGACGCGGAAGACGGCCTTGCCGAATCCCTCCTTGGCGGCGTCGGGCGACGAGACGCCGACGTGCGCCGAGGCGGGGGCGGCGATCGCAACGAGGGCGACCGTGCTGAGCGCAGCGACGAGCCGCGCGGTGGTGCGTGTCATGGGTGTTCCTTCAGGTGAGAGGTGTGTGTGCAGGTCAGGCGGGGCTGACCGGCGGACCTCTCAACCAGCGCGAGTGCGCGAGGTGCACATCGCGCCGCGACCGCGGCGCGGCGGTGGACACGGGGCCGGCCGCCAGGACCGGCAGCTCGTGGACGGCGTGCAGCAGTGGGGCGACGCGCAGGGCGAGCCGCTCGGCGAGGCTCCAGACGAACGCCTCGCCGCGGGCCAGCGCGAGCACGCTGACGGCGGTGGCGGCGAGGTGGGCCGCCATCATGGCCGCGCCCATCGTCATCTCGCCGCTCGACGCGCCCAGGTGCACCACGACCTGGCACAGCACCAGCAGCCCGAGCAGCTGCGTGGCGGTGACGCGACGCGCCGACAGCAGCCAGGCGACGAGCGCAGAGCCCGCGAACACCGACACGACGGCCCCGGCGGGCAGCGTGCCGCCGGCGGAGTGGTGGCCGATCGCTGCGGCCACGACGCACACGAGCGCTGCCGCGGTCGAGCGCAGGGCCCTGAGGGGACGATCGGCCGGACGCCAGGCGTCGGATCGATCGTCACGGCTCACGGGACCACGATATCGGGGCACCTCCGCGGCGGTTACCGTGGTGCCATGACCCTCGACACCGCGTCCTACATCAAGCTCGACGAGGAGTGGGGTGCGCACAACTACCACCCGCTGCCCGTCGTCATCGCCGAGGCCGAGGGCGCCTGGGTCACCGACGTCGACGGCAACCGCTACCTCGACTTCCTGTCGGGCTACTCGGCGCTGAACTTCGGTCACCGCCACCCGGCTCTGGTCGAGGCCGCGCGTGAGCAGCTCGACCGGCTGACGCTGACGTCGCGGGCGTTCCACAACGATCAGTACGGCGCCTTCTGCCGCGAGCTGGCCGAGCTGACGCAGACCGAGACCGTGCTGACGATGAACACCGGCGCCGAGGCCGTCGAGTCGGCGATCAAGGTCGCGCGCAAGTGGGCCTACGAGGTCAAGGGCGTCGCTTTCAACAGCGCCGAGATCATCGTGGCGTCGGGCAACTTCCACGGCCGCACCACGACCATCATCTCGTTCTCGGACGACGCGGCCGCGCACGACAACTACGGGCCGTTCACGCCCGGCTTCGTGACAGTCCCCTACGGCGACCTCGCCGCGATCGAGGCGGCCATCACGCCCAACACGGCCGCCATCCTCATGGAGCCCATCCAGGGCGAGGCCGGCGTCGTGGTCCCGCCGTCGGGCTTCTTCCCGGGCGTGCGCCGCCTGTGCGACGAGAACAACGTCCTGATGATCGCCGACGAGATCCAGTCGGGGCTGGCCCGCACCGGACGGCTGTTCGCGCTCGACCACGACGACGTCCGCGCCGATCTCTACACCCTGGGCAAGGCCCTCGGCGGCGGCATCATCCCCGTCTCGGCCGTGGTCGGTCGTGCCGACGTGCTCGGCGTGCTCAAGCCCGGCCAGCACGGCTCGACGTTCGGCGGCTACCCCGTCGCCTGCGCGGTCGGACGTGCCGTGGTGGGCCTGCTCGAGACCGGCGAGTTCCAGACCCGTTCCCTCGAGCTCGGCCGCTACCTGCACGGCCGGCTCGACGAGCTGGTCGGCAAGGGCGTCGCGACGGTGCGCGGACGTGGCCTGTGGGCCGGCGTCGACATCGACCCGGCGGCCAAGACCGGCCGCGAGGTGTCGATGGCGCTGCGCGACCGGGGCGTGCTGTGCAAGGAGACGCACGAGCGCACGCTGCGCATCGCTCCCCCGCTGGTCATCACGAAGGACGAGATCGACCACGCCGTCACCGCCCTCGCCGAGGCGCTCCAGGCCTGAGAGAGATCACCGCGGGGTGCCTCAGCCGAAGTGCATGCCTCCGCCGGGTCTGGCCGGTGACTGCTCGGCGTCGGCGTCGGTGAACGGCTGCTTGGCCGCGAACCGCTCGACGACCTCGCGGTAGGGCAGCACGCGGTACGGGAACGGCGAGCTCGCGGCCCTGCGTGCCAACGCCTGCCACGGCAGCTCGTGCTGCGACGCCATCACCAGGACGTTGCCGAAGCGGCGACCCTTCAGCGTCGCAGGCTCGGCGCTGAGCATGACGTGAGCGAACGAGTCGCACACGCCGCGCACCGCCCGCCGCAGGTACGGGAACGGCGCGTGGTCGGCCAGGTTGAGCAGCACGAGGCCCGTGGGCGCCGTGGCGCGGGCCAGGTCGCTGAAGAACTCGGACGTCGTGAGGTCGGCCGGCACCCGGTCCCCGTCGAAGGCGTCGACGACCACGACGTCGGCGAAGTCGTCGCGCAGGGCGGCGATGCCCGTCCGCCCGTCGACCGGTCGCACCTTGATGCCGCTGTGGCGTGGAAGCGGCAGCTGCTCGCGCACCAGCGCCGTGACCTCCTCGTCGGGCTCGAGCACGATCTGCGCCGACCGCGGCCGGGTCGCGGCGACGTAGCGCGGCAGCGTCATGCCCGCGCCGCCGACGTGCACGCAGCGCAGGGGCTCCCCCGCGACGCCGTGCCCGTCGATCGCATCGGCCATGCGCTGCACGTAGTCGAACTCGAGCCGGGTGGGGTCGTCGAGGTCGACGTACGACTGCTCGGTGCCATCGATGCGCAGAGTGGAGGCCGAGGGCCGGTCACGATCGGGCACGATCTCGATCTGGCGTCGGCGCTCGGTCACCCCCACACCCTAGGTCAGCAGGTCCTCCGAGCCGTCGGGCTTGACCGACAGCACGGGGCACTCCGCGTCGAGGATCAGTCGCTGCGCGACGCTGCCGAGCAGCAGCTTGCCCACGGGCGTCCGCGGACGGATGCCGACCACGATCAGCGACGCTCCCGTGGTCGACGCCGCGTGCAGCACCGCTCCGGCGATGTCGGGCACGACGTCGTGCAGGACCTCTGACTCGACGTCGAGCCGCTCGAGCATCGCTCGCAGCTTCGCGAGCTCGTCGCCACCGGCGAACTTGGAGTCGACGTAGGAGTCGCCCTTGGTCGGGTTGACCACGACCAGGCGCTCCTCGCGTCGTGCCGCCTCGGTGGCGCCGTACGACAGCGCCACCCGCCCGAACTCGTCCGGGCTGTACATCACCACGACAGTCATGCCGATCCCTCCCTCAGACGACCACGGTGGGGAGGAATCAGCACGAGTCCTCCTTGATTCCCTCGCTGGCGCACGGTCATGCGTTCACCTCATCCTTCTCGTTGAGCGAAGCCTCGGGCTTGGGCTTGCGCAGGCCCGAGACGACGATGGCCGTCAGTGCCAGCGCGATGAAGACGTACACGATGACGGCCACGGGCTCGCTCCACAGCGTGCTGATGTCGCCCGACGAGATCTGCAGTGACGTCGTCAGCTGCTCCTCGAGCTTGGGGCCCAGGATGACGCCGATGATGAGCGGCAGCACCGGCAACCCGAAACGTCGCATGGCGAGCCCCAGCAGGCCGATGACCAACAGGATCGCCAGGTCGAAAGGCTGGAAGCTGACGCTGTAGGCGCCGAGCGAGGCGAAGAACAGGATGCCTGCGTACAGGTACGGCCGCGGGATCTGCAGCAGCTTGGCCCACAGCGGCGCCAGCGGCAGGTTGAGCAGCAGCAACAGGGTGTTGCCGATGAACAGGCTCGCGAGCAGCGCCCACACGAGGTCGGGCTCGTCCTTGAACAGCTGAGGCCCGGTCTCGATGCCGTAGCTCTGGATGGCCAGCAGCATGATGGCGGCCGTGGCCGTCGTCGGCAGGCCGATCGCCAGCAGGGGCACCAGGGTGCCGGCGGCCGAGGCGTTGTTGGCCGCCTCCGGTCCGGCGACGCCCTCGATGGCGCCCTTGCCGAACTCCTCGGGGTGCTTCGACAGCTTGCGCTCGGTCACGTACGACAGGAACGTCGGGATCTCGGCGCCACCGGCGGGAAGGGCACCGAACGGGAAGCCGAAGGCCGTGCCGCGCAGCCACGGCCTCCACGAGCGTCCCCAGTCCTCGCGGCTCATCCAGGGCTGACCCACGGGGATGATCTCGAGCGGGCGACGACGCAGGTGCGCCGCGACCCACAGCGCCTCGCCGATGGCGAAGATCGCCACCGCCACGACGACGATGTCGATGCCGTCGGCCAGCAGGGGGTTGCCGAACGTCAGGCGGGACTGACCGGTCTGGCCGCCGACCAGGCCGATGGCCAGGCCGAGGAACAGGGCGATGAAGCCGCGAAGGCGCGAGGTGCCGAGCACCGCGGTGACCGCGAACAGGGCGAGCAGGATCAGCGCGAAGTTCGACGGGTTGCCGAGCTTGACGACCTGCCCGGCGACCGACGGCGCGAACAGCACCAGCAGCAGGGTGCCGATCGTGCCGGCGACGAACGAGCCGATCGCGGCGGTCGCGAGTGCCTGGGCCGCACGACCCTTCTTGGCCATCTTGTTGCCCTCGATCGCCGTGACGACCGAGGACGACTCACCTGGCGTGTTGAGCAGGATCGATGTCGTCGAGCCGCCGTACATGCCGCCGTAGTAGATGCCGGCGAACATGATGAGCGCACTGTCGGGGCCGACGCTGTAGGTGATGGGCAGCAGCAGCGCGAGCGTCATGGCCGGTCCGATACCCGGCAGGACACCCACGGCGGTGCCGAGGAACACGCCGAGCACGGCGTAGAAGAGGTTCTGGATCGTCAGCGCCTGGCCGAAGCCGTCGAGCAGCAGGTTGAGGGAGTCCATCACAGCACCCCGTCCAGGATGCCGGCCGGGATCGCGAGACCCAGGCCGGAGTAGAAGCCGTACCAGGTGCCGACCGACAGGGCCACGCCCACGGCGACGTCACGGATCAGCGTGCGGCTGCCGAGCACGTGGGCCGTGCCGACGAACAAGATGGCACCCGTGATCGCCCAGCCGAGCCAGTCGATCAGCAGGATGTTGGCCAGGAAGACCACGACGAGCTTGACGACGGTGACCCAGTCGCTGGGCTGCGTCAGGTCGACGTCCTCGCCGTCGGCGGCCTCGGGCACGTCTCCGCGGGCCGTGGCGATCGCGAGCATCGCCGCGAGCACCAGCAGAACCCCTCCGATGACGTACGGGAACGCGTAGGGCTGCACCGGCTGGTCGGCGAAGCCGTCGCTCAACGTCGTGGCGTCGTACACGATGTAGGCGCCGACGACGGCCAGGAAGGCTGCGAGCCCGTACTGAGCCGTGTCGACGAGCCTGGCGCCCGGCCTGCTCTCGGTGGCGCTGCTCGTGGTGGGGGTCGTCTCAGCGGTGCTCATGCCAGCCCCAGCTCCTTCAGGGTCGTCTCGACCCGCTTGTCCTGCTCGAGCAGGAAGGTCTTGAACTCCTCGCCGGTGGCGAAGGAGTCGATCCAGCCGTTGCGCTTGACCGCGGCCTTCCAGCCCTTGGTCTGGTGCATCTCGGTGAACATCTTCACGAGACGCTCGCGCGACTCGTCGGAGATGCCTGGCGGCGCAAGGATGCCGCGCCAGTTGACGAAGGTCATGTCGATGCCGGACTCCTTGAGCGTCGGGGCGTCGACCGTGTCGAGACGCTCCTCGCCCGAGACGGCCAGGACGCGCAGCGAGCCGTCCTTGAGCTGTCCCTCGAACTCGCTGGGCCCCGACGTGCCGACGTCGATCTTCTTGCCCAGCAGCGCGCTGGTCAGCGGTCCGCCGCCGTCGTACACGATGTACTTGACCTGCTTGGGGTCGATGCCGACGGTCTTGGCCAGTTGCATCGGGAAGAGGTGGTCAGGCCCGCCCGGCGACGAGCCGCCGCCGATCGTGACGCTCTTCGGGTCCGCCTTCCATGCGTCGACGAGGTCCTGGACGGTCTTGTACGGCGAGTCCTTGGGCACGATCAGCGCCTCTTGGTCCTCGATGAGGCGCGCGATGGGCGTCGCCTGCGACACGCGGGCGCGGGAGTCGTTGGTGTACGTGGCCCCGACGACTCCGAGGCCCATCGACATCACGAGGTCGTTGACGCCCTTCTCGTTGAGCAGCCGCTGCATCGCCACGGTGCCGCCGGCGCCGATCACGTTGGTGACCTCGAAGCGTCCCGACAGGTCGGCGTCCTCGAGCACGCGGGCCGCAGCCCGTCCGGTGAGGTCGTAGCCTCCGCCGGGGCTGTTGGGGATGTACATGCTGAGCCGGCGGTTGGCCTCGCCCTCTCCCCCACGCGTGACGCCGCACGCGGACAACGGAAGAAGCAGGGCGGTGACGACAACCACTACTGTCGCTGTCAGCCGGTGTGATCGCCTGGTCGGCGTCATGGGACCTCCTGTGATCGACCCCGATCATCACCCGCGCATGTGGTGTGGGTCACCATTGCGGAAGCAAAGGAGGTTGTGGACGTTGTGGTCGCAGCGCAGGCGCTTGACGCTGGCGGGTCAGTTCCTGATCCTCCAGCTCGTCGTCGTCGCCTTCGTGCTCGCGATCGTCGGGCTCATCTCGGTACGTCAGTCCAACGAGTCGTTCGCGTCCGAGCGCGGCGCGCAGATGCGTTCGGTGTCGGAGTACCTGGCCAACCTCTCGGTCGTCCGGGCCCAGATCGGCGGACCCGCGCCGGCCACGTCGCTGGCCCCCGCGATCGACCGGGCGGTCGGGCTGTCGGGCGCTACCGAGATCACGATCGCCGACGAGTCCGGACGTGCGCTGTCGTCGTCCGACCCTCGGCTCGTGGGCGAGGACGTCGCGCTCGGCGAGTCACGCGTCCGTGAGGGACGCGCCTGGGTCGGCACCGTCGACACCCGCGGACGTCGCTTCGTGGCCGCCCACGCACCGATCATCGACGACTCGGGCGACCTGGTGGGTCTGGCCGTGGCCGAGGAGCGCTTCCCGTCGTTCTGGGCCCGCCTGACCAACGCCGCCGACGAGCTGATCCTCTACCTGGGCGCGGGAGCCGGTCTCGGCATCGCCGGTTCGTGGCTGCTGGCGCGGCTGGTGCGCCGCCGCACCCGCGGTCTCGAGCCGCACGAGTTCGCGACCCTGGCCGATCACCGCGAGGCGCTCCTGCACAGCATCCGCGAGGGTGTCGTCGCCGTCGGCACGGACGACCGCGTCACGATGATCAACGACAGCGCCCGCTCGCTGCTGGGCCTCGGCACCGACGTCGTCGGCCGGCGGCTCGACGCGCTGGGCCTCGACCCGCCCGTCGTCGACCTGCTGGCCGCCGGGTCGGACAGCCAGGACGCCGTGCTGCTGGTCGGCGAGCGCGTCGTCGTGTTCAACCAACGGTCGGCGTCGAGCCACGGCCAGGGCATCGGCGCCATCACCACGATGCGCGACCGCACCGACCTCGTCGCGATGCAGGGCCAGCTCAGCTCCAACCTGTCGATCACCGACACGCTGCGCGCCCAGACGCACGAGTTCGCCAACCAATTGCACACCATCTCGGGGCTCGTGCAGCTCGGCGAGTACGACGAGGTGACGTCGCTGGTGGGCGTGCTGACCCGTCGTCGCGCCGAGATCACCGACGCCGTCACGCAGCGGGTGTCCGACCCGCCCGTCGCGGCCGTGCTGATCGCCAAGTCGAGCGTCGCCGCCGAGGCCGGCGTGACGCTGACGCTGACGAGCGACTCGACCCTCGCAGCGCTCACGCCGCACACGTCCGCCGACCTGACGACGATCATCGGCAACCTCGTCGACAACGCCGTCGACGCGTGCAAGGGCGAGCCCGACCCGGCGGTCACCGTCCGGCTGACCGACGACGCCGACGAGGTCGTGCTGGTCGTCAGCGACAACGGTCCCGGCGTCCCCGAGCACCTGAGCGACGTCGTCTTCACGCGCGGGTTCTCGACCAAGCCCGATCTGCCTGGTGGCCGCGGCATCGGGCTGCCGCTCGTGCGGCTGATCTGCACGCAGCGGGGCGGTAGCGTGACGGTCGCCCACGACGCCGGTGCCGTCTTCGTCGTCCACCTGCCCAAGGAGATCGCATGATCCAGGTCCTCGTCGTCGACGACGACTTCATGGTCGCGAGCATCCACGCACGGTTCGTCGAACGCACGCCCGGGTTCGCCGTCGCCGGCACCGCACGCACAGGAGCCGAGGCGCTGCGGATGCACGCCGACCTCTCCCCCGACCTCCTGCTGCTCGACGTGCACCTGCCCGACATGAGCGGGCTCGACGTCCTGCAACAGCTGCGCGCGGCGGGCGACGCGGTCGGCGTCGTGATGGTGACGGCCGAGCGGGACGCCGACGCGGTCCGCACCGCCCTGCACGGCGGCGCCCTGCAGTACCTCGTCAAGCCCTTCGAGTACGCCGACTTCGCCGCTCGCCTGCAGCGCGTGCGCGAGTCGCTCGAGACCTTGTCGACCGGGTCGCCCGACCAGGCTGCGATCGACCGCGCGTTCGGCACGCCGCCCACGGCCACGGCCACGCTGCCGAAGGGGCTCAGCGCCGAGTCGGCGCAGCTCGTCGCCGAAGCGCTGGCCCGGGGCGACGAGCTGTCGGCGGCCGACTGCGGCGAGCTGGTCGGCTTGTCGCGCGTCAGCGCCCGCCGCTACCTCGAGCACTTCGTCGACCAGGGCACCGCGACCGTCCGCCTCAACTACGGCAGCGCCGGACGTCCCGAGCGCCGCTACCGCTCCACCCGCTGACTCGCAGTATCGAGCACCGCTCGGGGGCTGCGGCGGTAGGCCGAGACGGTGGGGTCGCCGGTGATCCAGAAGCGCCACGGGACGTCGGCCGCCTTCGACACGCCGACCCGTGGTCCCTCGCTGACGGGCGGGCCGACGTCAGGTGCTGGCCCCAGCCGCACCCCGTCGTCGGCCAGCAGGTCGGCCCCGAGGTCGTCGAGCGAGAGCCCGAGGGCACGAGCGAGGTTACCCGGCCCACGCGCCAGCGCGACGTCCTCGACACCCGCCCGTCGGGCCCGTGCGGTCTCGAGCCCCTCGACGACCTCACCGGCACGCACCAGCACCGCCGCCGCGATCTCCGACGGGCCCGTGACGACGTTGGCGCACCAGTGCA
>JBEVGQ010000277.1:0-5038 GCA_040511655.1 Aeromicrobium sp.
GGCCGCGCGGCCACACCAGCGCGGCCGCTGCCACTCCGGCGGCGAGCACGACGACCGCGGCGATGGGTCGCTTGTCGGTCGCGGCGACCTTCTCCTGCGCGCGAGTCTTCACGTCCAGCTTGGCTGCGAGCGCGTCGACGGTCTCACCCAGGTGCTCGCGGGTGTCCTTGATCTCCTGCTCGAGGTCGGACGTCATCGCTCTTCTCCCTGATCGGTGCCGTGCTTGGCAGTGTCGATGTCGGCCTTGACGCTCTCGACCCGCGCGGCCGGCGGATCACCGGCACCGCTGATGCTTCCCTTGCCGACCAGAGCGGCCACGCCCGCGGCGACGAAGAGCACGAGGGTGACGATGCCGGCGGCGATCCACGGCTCGAGCCCTTGGGCGATCGCCAGGATGATCGTGGCGATCAGCGCACCCAGGCCGTAGAGGGCCAGAGTGCCAGCCAGGCCGAACAGCCCGGCCCCCACGCCGACCTTCTTGCCGGTGGTCGCGAGGTCCTGCTTGGCCATCTGCAGCTCGTCGCGGATGAGGGTGGAGATGTCCTCCATCGCCTGCGTCATGAGCTGCCCGGTGGAGGCCTCGCCCACGGGGGTGCGGTCGTCGCTCACGAGGTGCCCTGCCCCGGTGCGATCGTCGAGGGCTGCTCGTGGCTGGTGTCGCTCGACGAGACCTTCTCGGCGACCTTCTCCTTGACGTCGCCGGCAGCCTGCTTGGCCTGGGTCTGGACCGCCTCGGCGGCGTCCTGGACGCTGGGGCTGTTCCAGGTCTTGGTCGCCTGGCTCTTGATCTGCTCGTAGCGCTCACGGCCGGCACGGGAGCCCAGCACGTAGCCGGCCCCCGCGACGACGAGCAAGGTCAGCTTCTTCACGTCAACCACTCCTCATCGGATGTCTGGAGTCGCGACGTACCCCCTTGAGCCGCTGCTACTCGCGGCACCCGGACGACCGGAGGCGATCAGGCGGCTGCGCGCAGCTTGAGGGTCACCGAGCGTCCGCCGGCGCGGGCTGCGTCGTGCGACTCGGCGAGCTGGGCGCGCGCGAGGTCGACGAGGTCGGCCATCTGAGGCGTGACCTCGGCCAGCGTCAGCTCGGTCTCGATGACGTCGAGGTCGAGACCGAAGACGTCGACGAGGATGCGACGCAGGTAGTCGGTCGCATGGTCCCAGCCGGCGCGGGGCGTGCCCTCGCCGTATCCGCCACCGCGCGCCACCACGAGGAAGGCCGGCTTGCCCGCGACCGTCTGGGTGCCGGGCGCGAAGCGGGGATCGGTGATGAGGGTGTCGATCCAGGTCTTGAGGTGGGCCGGCACGCCGAAGTTGTAGAGCGGCGCCCCGACGATGACGACGTCGGCGGCGACGACCTCGTCGGCCAGCTCGGCCGCGACGGCGCGGGCTGCTCGCTGCTGGTCGGTCCAGTCGGCCTCCGGCACGAAACCGGCGAAGGCTGAGGTCGCCCACACGTCGCTGGGGATCGGGTCGAGGGCCAGGTCGCGGTGGACGACGGTCGTGTCGCTCCCCTCTGCCTCGATGATCGCCTGCTCGAGGGTGTCGGCGACGGCTCGGCTGACCGAGCCCTCGGTGCGGATGCTGGAGTCCAGCCGGAAGATCGTGGTCATGGTGTGCTCCTGACGTTGCGGGACGGCCGACGGCCACCCATATAGTCTTCTACAGATATGATCTGCTTTGACGATCATATTGTCAACCGACGATCAAGCGAGCCCGCGGGGATAGACTGGGCCTATGACCGACATGACGTCCGAGCGCGGGCTGGCGCTGGAGACCGATCTCGGTCAGGCGCTCGCGGCACTGCTGCGTCGCTACCTCGACGGTGCGCGCGAGGCGACCGACGAGCTGCCGGGCGGCCCGCGTGGGTACCAGGTGCTGGTCAACGCCACGGCCGCCAACTGCAGCAACCAGGCCACGCTCGCCCAGCTTCTGGGCATCGACCGCACCGTCATGACGTACCTCGTCGACGACCTCGAGAACGCCGGACTGGTCGAGCGTCGGCCCGACCCGGCCGATCGCCGCGCGCGCCAGGTGCTGCGCACCACCGCCGGCGAGGCTGCGCTCACCGAGGCAGGCCGCCGCATCCGTGCCGTCGAGGACCACGTGCTGGGAGGGCTCGCCGACGCCGACGCGCAGACCTTCCGTCGCCTGCTCGCCGCGGCCGCGGTCGACGCACCGCCGACCGACCACTCGATGTGCGACGTCGTCCCCGAGTGCTGAGCTAGGCCGAGGCCGGGGCTCCTGCGCCCATGGCCCACCGGATGCCCCGCGTCACGACGACGCCACTGGTGCGGACGGCTGTGGCCTCGGTCAGCGGCAGGTACGGAAGCCTCAGTGGTCGTCGCGTCCACCGCGGCATCATCCCGACCGCCGCGGCTGCCAGCAGACCGTACGGTGCGCGCATGGCCAGCGGTACCGGAGGATGCACCAGGATGAACCGCGCGGCACGGCGGGCGGCAGGCGTCCCCTGCAGCTCGGGTCGGTACGTCGCCATGACCTCGTCGAGCTCGGCCACGGTCTCGGGGACGTCGACGGCGCCGAGCGCCCGGGCCACGTGGGCGGCCTCCGCCACGTAGGTGTCGCGGCCCGATCGGTCGAGCGGGCGGTGTCCGTAGCGGTCGTGGGCACGCAGGAAGCTGTCGATCTCGGCGACGTGCACCCAGCGCAGCAGGTGTGGGTCGGACGCCTCGTACGGACGTCCGTCGGGTGCGGTGCCGCGGATGCGCCCGTGCACCGCCCGGACGATCCGCACCGCCCGGTCGGCGTCCTCGATCGTGCCGAAGGTGGTCTCGGCCAAGAACGTGCTCGTGCGCTGCAACCGACCCCACGGGTCGCCGCGGTAGCCGGAGTGCTGGTCGACCGCGGCCATCGCGAGCGGGTGCAACGACTGCAGGAGCAGCGCCCGCATGCCGCCGACGAACATCGACGCGTCGGAGTGCACGCGCTGGATCGCCGAGTCCGGCGCGAACCGACGAGGACCCTCGGCGAGGTGGATGCGGTCGCGTCGGGCCGGACCCTCCTCGCCCGCCACCCGCGCGAAGATGGCTGCACCGACCCGCTCCTGGGCAAAACCGAACACGTTCACCTTCCGAGTGTGGCCCACCCGCCAAGAATCGGCTCTCCGAGCACGGGCCGCGCCACACCTCGGCTCAGACGAGAGTCGCCCGCTCGGCTCGGCGGCGGGCCTGCTCCACCGGGTCGGGGACGGGCACAGCGGCGATGAGCCGCTGGGTGTACTCCTCCTGGGGGTTGCCCAGCACCTGCTCGCGGTCGCCGATCTCGACGAGCCGCCCATGCTGCATCACGGCGACGCGGTTCGCCAGCGTGTCGACGACCGCCAGGTCGTGGCTGATGAACAGGCACGCGAACTGCAGACGCTGCTGCAGCTCGCCGAACAGCTCGAGAACGCGCGCCTGCACCGACACGTCGAGGGCCGACGTCGGCTCGTCGGCGATCAGCAGATCGGGATCGAGTGACAGCGCTCGCGCGAGGCTGACCCGCTGGCGCTGACCGCCTGACAGCTCGTGCGGGAACCGCTCGGCGTAGCCACCACCGAGCTCGACGCTGTCGAGCAGCTCGGCGACCTTGGCGTCGATCTGCGCCTGGGTCATCTCGGTCTGGACGTGCAGCGGCTCGGCGATGCACTGACCGATCGACATGCGCGGGTTGAGCGACGAGGCCGGATCCTGGAACACGAAGCCGAAGCGTGAGCGCATCGTCCGCAGCTGGCGGTCGCTGAGACCGGAGACCCGGTTGCCCGAGACGTCGATCGTGCCGGACGTCGGCTGCTGCAGCCCGACCGTCGTCCGTCCGACCGTCGACTTGCCCGAGCCGGACTCGCCCACCAGACCCAGCACCTCGCCCTTGCGGATCTCGAGAGAGACGTGGTCGACGGCCCTGAAGGCCGGCTGGCCGAGACGGCCGGGGAACTCCACGACCAGGTCGTCGACCTTGAGCACGACGTCGCGGTCGTCACCGATGAGGCCGGGGCCGTTGGAGCGACCCAGGTGGGGCACGGCGTCGAGCAGTGCACGGGTGTACGGGTGCCGCGGCGAGGCGAACAGCTCGCGCGACGGTGCCTGCTCGACGATCGACCCGCGGTACATCACGACGACGCGATCGGCCATGTCGGCGACGACGCCCATGTTGTGCGTGATCAGGACGATCGCGGTGCCGAGACGTTCGCGCAGCGACAGCAGCAGCTCGAGGATCGAGGCCTGCACCGTCACGTCGAGCGCCGTGGTGGGCTCGTCGGCGATGATGACGTCGGGATCGCAGGCGATCGCCATCGCGATGACGACGCGCTGTTTCTGACCGCCCGACAGCTGGTGCGGGTAGTAGCCGACCCGCTCCTCGGGGTCTGGCATGCCGACCATCTCGAGCAGCTCGACGGCCCTGGCCCGGGCGGCCTTCTTGGAGATCTTGCGATGCGCCTGCAGGCCCTCGATGATCTGCCAGCCGACGGTGTAGACAGGGTTGAGCGCCGTGGCCGGCTCCTGGAACACCATCGACACCCGGTCGCCGCGCAGCGGGCGCAGGCTGCGGTTCGACAGGCCCAGCAGGTCGCGGTCGCCCAGACGGGCCGAGCCCGATACCTCGGCCGTGGACGGCAGGAGGCCCAGCACGGCGCGCGAGCTGACGGACTTGCCCGAGCCGGACTCGCCGACGACCGCCACGACCTCGCCGGGGGCGACGTCGAAGCTGATGCCCTTGACGGCGCGGACCTGCCCGGCGTCAGTGCGGAACGAGACGGCGAGATCGGTGAGCGACAGCGCCGCCACCCGCTTCTCCTCGCTCGACTCGGTCTTGGACTCGGTGTCGGGCCCTAGGGAGGCCGCCTGCGGCCGACCGTGAGTAGAGCGAAGGGTGTCGAACTCGCGCTCGATCTCGGCCTGGTCGGCCTCGCTGGTGTCGGCGCCGCGCGTGCGCAGCAGCGGGTTGAGGATGTCGTTGAGGCTCTCACCCACGAGCGTCGCGCCCAGCACGATCAGCACGATCGCCAGACCCGGGAACACGCCGGTCCACCACACGCC
>JBEVGQ010000278.1:0-9810 GCA_040511655.1 Aeromicrobium sp.
GACTTGTGTACCTGTCAATCCGTCTGCATGACATCCGCTGTCACTTTTGTGCCATCTTGCTGGCAAATCCATGACATTCAGTTGTCAACCGACACGGTGGAGCATAGGAGATTCGAACTCCTGACCTCTTCGATGCGAACGAAGCGCGCTACCAACTGCGCCAATGCCCCTCGACCCCCAGGGGGAGCCACACCCGCGAACGGGTGCTCCGCAACTTTATCAGGCGGGTCGGTCGACTCAGTCGCCGACCGCGCGCCGGTGATCGGCGGCGTCGTCGGACCGCTTCGGCAGCTCGACGTCCTCGCCCTCGATGTGCCCGGACGTCCAGGTGTGAGGCTGCGAGAAGTCGATCGTGCGCACGGTGCGACCGGCGCGAGGCTTGGTGACGTACGTCGGGAGCGTGACCGGCAGCGGATCCCAGAGCGCCTCGCCCGCGGTCGAGATGGAGGGGACGGCGATGACGATCTTGTCGTCGAGGGCGTCTTCCTCGAGCTCGGTCTGCTCCATGACGTGCTTGCGGCCCGGGTCGATGTCCTCGAACTGGTGGGACACGACCACGGTGTCCTCCTCGACCGCGGCGGTGGCCGCGGCGACGGACGACCGCTGAGGGCGCGAAGCCTTCGTGCGGGGCGCCCGCTTGGCGCGCGAGAGGTTGACGCGGGGCAACGAGATGCGTCGCAGCATCGAGCGGGTGCGGCCGGCGCTCGCCAGGCCACGCTCGCCCCGCACCTGGACGCGGCACGCGACGAGCCACGTCACGACGAGAGCGACCGGTGCGGCGACCCAGTAGGGAGCGATGACGCCGAAGCCGGCGACGGCCCCCACGGCGGCGGTGACGAACAGGAGGGTCAGGAGGGTACGTCGGCGGCGCGCTGCTGCCCGACGGGCCGCCGGACGGTCAGCCGAGCGGGGCGCGGGCCGCGGAGCCGCCGCGGTAGCGGTAGCCACCTGGACGGCGGGCGCGGGCTCGGCGGCGACGGTCGGCTGGCGCGACGAGCGGTTGATGACCCGGCTGAGCGATCCGGTGGTCTCGACCGAGGCGTTCTTGGTGGCCTCGTCGTACCGGCGCAGCACGAGCGGGATGAAGTACGCCGCCCACACGACCACGACGAACGCGATGATCAGACCACTGCTGGAACCCACGATGGAAACGGTAGGCCGTCAGCACGACGTTGTGCGGCACGCGGGGCCGTGTGTCGCCTGTGAACTTGCGTGACGGCCGGGACTAACCTCTCGCCGTGTCGCCACCCCGCCCGAAGAGGCGCGCCACGAGGCCCTCGCGGACATCCTCGGCCAGCACCTGGAACACCCGGTGGTCGCGCCAGTGGCCGGCGATGTGGAGGTACCCACGCGCCAGGCCCACCTCGGTGAAGCCGAGCTTGGCGACCACGCGCAGGCTGGCGGCGTTCTCGGGCCGGATCGAGATCTCGACGCGGTGCAGGCCGACGGTGGTCAGCAGGTGGTCGCAGACCAGCGCCACCGCGACCGGCGTCACGCCGCGGCCTGCGTGGCTCTTGGAGACCCAGTAGCCGAGGCTCGCCCACCGCGCGGATCCCCAGGTGATGCCGTTGACCGTGAGCATGCCGATCACCTGGTCGTCCCAGGTGATCGCGAACGGCATCGCCTGGCCCTGGCGAGCGCGCCGTCGGAGCGTGGCGATCATGCCGACGTAGGACGTGGCCGCGGGTCCGGCCTCCGGCGGCAGCGTGGCCTCCCACGGCCCCAGCCAGCCGGCGTTCTCGGCGCGCAGCCGAGCCCACGTGCGCGCGTCGCGGCGCCGCAGCGGACGCACCCCGACCGATCCGTGCCGCAGCGTGACCGGCCAGCCCGCGCTCAGACCGCACCCCTCATGACGTGCCTGCCACGTGGTCGCCGCCGCGCAGCTGGTCGACCGCGTGCGGCAGGACGCTCGCGAGCACCGCGAGCCCGTCCTTGACGCCACCTCGCGAGCCCGGCAGGTTGACCACGATCGCCGTGCCCGCGACGCCGGCCAGGCCCCGCGACAGCACAGCCGTGGGGACGCCCTTGGCCACGCCCTCGGCACGCAGTGCCTCGGCCACGCCGGGCAGCTCGCGGTCGAGATGCGGCCGCGTGGCCTCGGGCGTGCGGTCAGTGGGATTGATGCCGGTGCCGCCGGTCGTCAGCACGGCTGCCACCCCGGCGGCCAGAGCCTCGCCCAGGGCGACACCGACCGGATCGCCGTCGTGCACCACGACGGGCTCGTCGACGTCGAATCCCCACGTCCGCAGGGCATCGACGATGAGCGGACCGGTCTCGTCGGCGTACACGCCGTCCGCGGCGCGGTTGGACGCCACGATGACCGCGGCGCGGAGGCGGGAGGACATCAGCGGCGCCAGTCGCCGCTCTTGCCACCGGACTTGGCCACCACCTCGACGTCGCAGATGCGGGCGAGCTTGTCGACGGCCTTGACCATGTCGACGACCGTCAGGGCGGCGACGCTGACGGCGGTGAGCGCCTCCATCTCGACGCCGGTGCGATCGGCCGTGCGGACCGTCGCCTCGATGTGGACGCCGTCGTCGCCGACCTCGAGCTGGACCTCCACGCCGCCGATGGCCAGGGGGTGGCACAGCGGGATCAGGTCGGGAGAGCGCTTGGCGGCCATGATGCCGGCGATGCGGGCGACGGCCAGGGCATCGCCCTTGGGCACGCCCTCGCCGCGCAGCAGCGTGACGACGCGGCTGCTGACCTCGACGCGTCCGCGGGCGGTCGCGGTGCGGGCCGTGACCGCCTTCGCGGTGACGTCGACCATGCGAGCCGCGCCGGACGCGTCGACGTGGGTCAGGCGGTCGGCCATCAGAACGGCCTGTCGAGCACGAGCGTGCGCACGGTGTCGCCGAGGTTGAGGGCCGTCTGGTCCTCCCCCACGATGATCAGCGCGTTGGCCTGGGCCAGCGTGCCGACCATGTGCGAGCCCGCGCCCGTGAGCGGCGTGACCTTGGCACCGCGATGCGTCACCTCGAAGACCGCTCGGACGTACTGCCGCACGCCGGGGCGTGACTGGAGGTCGGCCGCCAGCACGGCGTGCACCATCGGACGCCGGTACGGTGTGCGGCCCATCATGCGGCGGATCGCCGGCAGCACGAACACCTCGAAGGACACGTACGCCGACACGGCGTTGCCCGGCAGCGTGATGATCGGAGTCTGCTCGTCGAAGACCTTGCCGAAGCCCTGCGGCTTGCCCGGCTGCATCGCGACCTCGTTGAACTCGACCGTGCCGAGCGCCGAGAGCGTCTGCTTGACGACGTCGTGATCGCCCTTGCTGATGCCTCCGCTGGTGACGACGAGGTCGGCGCGGACCAGCTGCTCGGACAGCACCTTCTGGAACGTGCGGGGGTTGTCGTCGACCGCGCCGACCCGGTAGCAGATCGCGCCGGCCTCGCGCACGGCCGAGGCCAGCATGTAGCTGTTGCCGTCGTTGATCGAGTCGTAGTCGAGATGGGTGCCCGGCTCGCGCAGCTCGCTGCCCGTGGAGATCACCACGACCCGGGGACGCGGACGTGCCTTGACGCGCGGGGCGCCCAAGGCCGCGAGCAGCCCGATCTCGCGTGGGCCGAGAACCGTGCCCTCGGCCAGGACGGTGTCGCCGGTCGTGACGTCGTCGCCCTTCGGACGGATGCGCTGGCCGACCTCGGTGGGCGCGAAGATCTGCACGCGGGCGTTGCCGCGGTCGGTCTGCTCGTAGGGCACGACGGAGTCGGCACCGCGCGGGATCGGGGCGCCGGTCATGATCTTGACCGCCGTGCCGGCGCTGATGGCGAACGGCCGAGCGGACCCGGCGGAGATCTCGCCGACGACCGGAAGGGTCACCGGACGCTCGCGCGACGCACTGGCGATGTCCTCGGCGCGCACGGCGTAGCCGTCCATGGCGGAGTTGTCGAACAGCGGGAGGTCCATCGGGGCCACGAAGGCCTCGTGCAGCGGGAGGCCGAGCGACTCGACGAGCGGCTGGTCGTAGGCGGCGAGGGGGCCGATGCCGCGCAGGATCTTCTCGAGGTGGTCCTCGACCGTCAGCATGCCGTCGGGGATGCTCGCAGCGCGCAGACGAGGCTGGCGGGGCTGCTGGGCGGGGGAGGTCGCCGGGGCGGGAGCTTCGACAGGCTCAGCCGGCGGGGTCGGCTCAGCCGGCGGGGTCGGGGCTTCGACAGGCTCAGCCGGCGGAGTGGGCTCAGCCGGCGGAGTGGGCTCGACGGGTGCCGTCATCTCTTCGTCGCCGGCCGTGCTGCGGGGAGCGTCGGGACCGATCGGCAGCATCTCCTGCTCCGATCCTGGGCCCGTCTCTCCTGTCGACATGTCGATCAGCCTAACGTCGTGCCCGCAGGCACGGTCTCGGCCTCGCCCGTGTCGTCGAGCGAGACGTCGCCCCGGACGGTCACGTCGCGGCCGAATCGCCAGTCGCCCTCGACCCGCAGCGATCGTGCCTCGACCAACGACGGCGGGCTCGGCAGCCGGGCGTCGAAGTCGGCGATCGTGGTGAAGTAGCGCCGGTCGAGGTCGACCAGCGGCACGGGCGCCGCCTGCGCCCGCACGCGGAAGTCGTCGCCGACCTCGTAGACGTCGGAGCGCAGAAGAAGCAGGTCGTTGGTGGTCTTGACCGGGAGAAAGCGCGAGCGGTCGACCTCGATCGCGGTCGCGCCGTCGAACACCTCGACGGCCGCACCCATCGCCGACTCGATCTGGATGACCTTGGTCGACGTGGGATCGGTCGGGTCGACGGTCTTGGCGTTGCGGATCAGCGGCAGTCCGAGAACGCCCTCGCGCTCGTCGAGCGTGCGCCTCACGACCTGCAGGTCGAACCAGAGGTTGTTGGTGTGGAAGTAGCGGTGCCGCTCGGGATCGGCCGCCGCAGCGGCGTCCTCGTCGGGTGTCTGCGCCGTCTCGCGCAGCACGAGCCGCCCGTCGCTCTTGCGCACCACGATGTGCCCGCCCTTGACGTCGGCCGGCGTGCGGCGGCACACCTCGGCGGCGTAGGGCGCACCGGAGGCCGCGAACCACCCCATCATCCGGGCGTCGGGCGCGGCGCCGAGGTTGTCGGCGTTGGAGACCGTCGCGTAGCGGTAGCCCTCGGCCAGCAGGGCGTCGAGGATGCCCGACACGTCGAGGGCCGTGTAGAGGTCGCCGTGACCCGGCGGGCACCACTCCAGCGACGGATCAGCGGGCCAGTCGACCGGCGAGAGGTCGTCGGCCCTCAGCTTGGGCTCGCGGTTCTGCAGGAAGTCGACGGGCAGGCCGTCGACCGGAAGCGCGTCGTACCTCGCCAGGGCGGCGAGGGTGTCGTCGCGGGTGCGGAAGCTGTTCATGAACAGCAGCGGCAGCCGGACGTCGAGCTCGTCGCGCAGCGACAGCACCTGGCCGGCGATGACGTCGAGGAACGTCAGGTCGTCGCGCACGGGCAGCAGCGTCTTGGCCCGGTCGAGCCCCATGGAGGTTCCGAGCCCGCCGTTGAGCTTGATGATCGCCGTGGCGGCGGCGGCCTCGCGACACTGCTCGTCGCTCAGCTCGATCCGGTCGGCGTGGTCGATGTCGACCAGCGGGTCGACGTCGCGCTCGGCGATCATCCCGGTCGCACCCTGCTCGAGCTGGTCGTAGAACGCGGAGAACACGTCGATCGCGCTCGGCGGGACACCACCGTCCTCCATGCGCCGCCGCGCCTCCTGCAGACCGCTCACGAGTCCTCCCTCTGTCGTCGCCATAGGCTAGCGTCAGGCCGTGACGAAGGCACGGCAACGCGACGAGCTGCTGGCCCTGCGCCGGGCGCAGACGCCGGCCCAGCGGTCCGAGGCCGCCGAGGCGATCGCCCAGCAGGTCCTGGCGATGCCGCTGCTGACGCGGGCCCGCCGCGTGGCCTGCTATCTCTCGACGCCGACCGAGCCCGGCACCGCGCCGTTGATCGCGGCGCTGCACGACCGAGGCGCCGAGGTGATCGTGCCGATCAGCCTCGCCGACCACTCCCTCGACTGGGTCCTGCACGATCCCGCCGCCACGCTCACCACGACGTCCTTGGGCATTCCCGAGCCGGCGGGGCCACGTCTCGGTGCCGACGCGCTCGCGGCGTGCTCGCTCGTCGTCGTGCCGGCCCTCGCGGTCGACCACGCGGGCCACCGGCTCGGACGCGGCGCCGGCTACTACGACCGGGCGCTCGCCCAGGTGAGCTCGCCCCTGTGCGCGCTCGTGTTCACCCACGAGCTGCTGCCGGAGGTGCCCCATGAGCCTCACGACGTCCCGGTCCAGATGGCGGTGACGCCGTCCGGGCTGTTCCGCGTCCCGTCCTGAGCGAGGCTGCGCGGACGCTGTCCGTGCCGGGCTGTCACCCTTGGTGCGTGAAGCAACGTACTCGCACGGTGGTGGTGACCGGCGTGATGGCCGTCGTCGTCGCCGCGTTCACGACAGCCGGTGTCGTCGCGCTGCGCGGAGGCCTCGAGGAGCGCCGCAACGCCCGGGCACTCGACGAGCCGAGCAGCGTCATGGAGCCCGCCACCGCCACGGTGACGTCGGCGACGGGGCTCACCGAGTGGACCGAGATGCCGGTGCGGTTCGCCACGGCGACGGGCACCCGGGTGCAGACGATGGTGTGGGTCCGCCACCCGCGGGTCCGGTTCGACGCCGGCGACGCGGTCGACGTCGAGTACGTCGCCGCGCACCCGGAGGCCGCACGACTGGTGGGCCAGGATGCCGGCCCGGCCCGCTACTGGCGCACCATCCTGACGGGGGCCGGCATCACGGCGGGGATGGGGCTGCTGATCGTTGCCTGGATCTGGGACCTGGTCGTCGGTCGTCGTCGCCGCGCTCGCGCCTAGCAGAACCCTCAGCGGACGCTACGGATCTCTCCGACGAGCTCTTCGAGCACGTCCTCGAGCATGATGACGCCCAGCACCGTCCCCGACGGGTCGGCGACCCGCGCCATGTGCGATCCGCGCGCCTGCATCGTGCGCAACGCCTCGTAGAGCCCCGACCCCGCCGCCACCGTCGCCAGCGGCCGCACCCACTTGTCGGCGATGGTCTCGTGCCGCGAGACCTCGTCGGTCTCGAGGACGTCCTTGATGTGCAGGTAGCCCGCGAGGTCCCCGCCCGCATCGGTCACGGGGAAGCGCGAGAACCCCGTCTCGGCGCACGCGCGCTCGACGTCGACCGGTGTCGCGCTGGGAGTGATCGTGACGAGGCCGTCGCGCGGGATCAGCACCCGGTCGACCGTGCCGTCGGAGAAGTCGAGTGCGCCCGAGACCAGCCCGTACTCGTCCTCGTCGAGCAGCCCCTCGCGCCGCGACTCCTCGACGAGGCCCGCGACCTCGTCGTGCGTGTACGTCGACGACACCTCGTCGACCGGCTGCACGCGGAACAGCCGGACGATCAGGTTGGCCGCGCCGTTGAGGAGCAGCACGAACGGCTTGAGCACCAGCACGACGCCCAGCATGAACGGGCCCAGCACCAAGGCGGCCCGGTCGGGGCCCACCAGGGCCAGGTTCTTCGGCACCATCTCGCCGAGCACCACGTGGGCCCCCACCACCACGGTCATGGCGATGACGAACGAGATCGGGTGCACCAGGCCCTCGGGCACGTGGACCGCCTCGAACACGGGCTCCATCAGGTGCGCGATCGCCGGCTCGCCGACCGCGCCCAGCCCGAGCGAGCAGATGGTGATGCCCAGCTGCGCCGCTGCCATCACCTGCGTGATGTTCTCGATCGCCCTCATCGCCATGCGCGCGGGTCGCGACCCTGCCGCGATGCGCGGCTCGAGCTGCGTGCGCCGTGCCGAGATGAGCGCGAACTCCGAGGCGACGAACAGGGCGTTGAGCGCCAGCAGCACGACCGTCAGCACGACGCCCATCCAGTCGCTCATGCCGTCCCCTCGCCCACCGTGGTGACGGGGTCGACCGTCAGCGAGACACGGTCGATGCGGCGGCCCTCGACCCGCTCGACGGTCAGCGTGACGACCAGCGGCTGCGGGTCGTCCTCGAGGTCGTCGGGGGTGCGGTCGAGCGACAGCGTGACGACGTCGCCCCGCTCGCCGATGTGTCCGAGCTCGGCGTTGACCAGGCCGGCGATCGTCTCGTAGTTCTCGCTCTCGGGCAGCGCGACACCGGTCTGCTCCTCGACCTCGTCCGGACGGAGCAGGCCCGACAGCGACCACGTGCCGTCACGGCGGTGCCGGCTGCGCGCCGACAGGCGGTCGTGCTCGTCGGCGATGTCGCCCACGATCTCCTCGACGAGGTCCTCGAGCGTCACGACGCCGTCGGTGCCGCCGTACTCGTCGACGACGATCGCCATCTGCAGACCCTGCTCGCGCAGCACCAGCAGGAGCGGGTCGAGCTCGATGCTGTCGGGCACGGTCGTCGCGGGGTCGAGCAGCTCGGTGATGCGGACCGACCGCCGCCGGTCGACGTCGACGGCCACGGCCCGCTTGACGTGCACGATGCCCAGGACGTCGTCGGGCGTGCGACCGATCACCGGGAACCGCGAGTGACCCGTCTGCCGGGCCGCCTCGATGACGTCGAGCGCCGTGCTGCGTCCCTCGAGGAAGTGGACGCGCACGCGCGGGGTGCGGACGTCGGCGGCCGTGCGGTCGCCGAAGGCGATGCTGCGCGCCACGAGGTCGGCGGTCTCGTCGTCGATCGCTCCCTCGACGGCCGAGCGCAGCACGAGCGACCTCAGCTCGACCGGCGACCGCGCCGATCGGAGCTCTTCCTGCGGCTCGACGTCGAGCGCCCGCAGGATCGAGTTGGCCATCCCGTTGAGCACGCGGATGGGCCAGGCCATCGCCTTGGTGAACACCCGTTGCGGCAGCTGCGTTAGCGCCGCCGTTCGCTGCGGCAGGGCCAGCGCGAAGTTCTTCGGCACGAGCTCTCCGACGAGCATCGTCACCACGGTGCTCACGACCAGGGCGATGCCGTAGGCCACCCCGCGCTGCGCCCCGCCCTCGAGGCCGAGGTCGCCGAGGGGGTCGCGCAGCAGGCTGCCGATCGCGGGTTCGGCGAGGTAGCCGATGGCCAGGTTGGTGATGGTGATGCCGAGCTGGGCGCCGCTGAGCTGGGTCGAGAGGGAGCGCAGCGCCGTCAGCGTGCCCTGGGCGCCCTTGTCGCCGCTCGCCGCGGCTCGCTCGATCGTCGCCCGGTCGACCGTGACGAATGAGAACTCGGCGGCGACGAACACGCCGCAGGCCAGCATCAGGACCAACGAGGCCGCCAGCAGGAGCCACTCGGTCACAGGCGCGCTCCACCGGCTCGCGCAGCGAGAGAACGGGCTCCGGCGGCGCTGGGACGACGAGGACGGCGATCGGTCACGGTGGCGCAACTGTACCCTTGTGACGCACCATCGACCGAGCGGGAGCAAGACGTGCCGAAGTACCAGTACCAGTGCAAGGACTGTGGCGAAGCGCTGGAGGTCCAGCAGAGCTTCACCGACGACGCGCTGACCGTCTGCCCCACCTGCGGGGGTGACCTGCGCAAGGTCTTCAACGCGGTCGGCGTGGTGTTCAAGGGCTCCGGCTTCTACAAGACCGACAGCCGCTCGGGCTCGTCCTCGTCCTCGTCCGGCTCGTCGACCTCCACCTCATCCTCGTCGACCTCCTCGTCGGGCGACAGCAGCTCCTCGACGTCGGCCGCCAAGACCGACTCGACGTCCAGCACCCCCGCCAAGCCCAGCACGTCCACCTCGAGCAGCGGGTCCGGCTCAGCGGCCTGAGCCCTGTGGACGGTCGGCTGCGACCGCGACCGGACCTTCCTAGAGTCCGACCATGGACCGCATCCGCCGCCTGGCCGACGAGCACCGCCGACTTCTCGCGGCCGTCTGCGCCGC
>JBEVGQ010000279.1:0-12938 GCA_040511655.1 Aeromicrobium sp.
CCGTCGACCCGTCGACCGTGAAGGGCCCCATCCGCATCCGTCTGCCGCGCTGACATGGTCTGGCACCCTGGAGCCGTGGGCATGCGGGCGGGAGTCGTCGCGGCAGCGGCGGTGCTGGCCGCCGCGTGCTCTGCCCCCGCCGACGGGCCGGACGCGCCCGACCTCGCGACGTCCGCGGCTCCACCCGTCACCGCCACGGCTACCGCGGCCGCGCCGTCGCTCGCCGCGACCTTTCCGGGACGGCAGTGGCAGCGGGCCGAGGCGGGCGACTGGAGCCGGCTCGACGCGGACCTGCAGGGCGACGGGTCGACGTGTGTCGCCGTCATCAAGGACGGCCGACTGGTGCACGACGCGTACTGGAACGGGGGAGGCGAGCGCACCGGCACCCGGGTCTACTCGATCACCAAGTCGCTGACGGCCCTGCTGGTCGGCATGCAGGTCGACGACGGCGTCCTCGCGCTCGATGCTCCGGCGGCCGAGCAGGTCGAGCCGTGGCGCGGCACCGACGCCGCGAAGGTCACGGTGCGAAGCCTGTTGTCGATGACGTCGGGCCGGCGGTGGAGCGACGCGCTCGACCGCGCGATGATCCGCGCCTCAGCCGATCAGACGGCGGTCGCGGTCGCCGCGGGGCAGCAGTCGCCGCCCGGCCGCGCGTGGGTCTACGACAACGCTGCCGCGCAGACGATCGAGGCCGTGCTCGACGACGCGGCCGATGGTGGCGACGTCGCTGACATGGCACGCCGGCGCCTGCTCGAGCCGTTGGGCATGCGCGACACCACGTGGGGGCGCGATCGCGCGGGCAACGCGCTGACCTACTCCGGAGCGGAGTCGACGTGCCTCGACCTGGCCCGGGTCGGGCACCTGATGCTCAACGCCGGCCGGTGGAACGGGCGGCAGCTGGTGTCGTCCGAGGTGGTCGACCAGCTGACGAGCCCGTCGTCCGACCGCAATGCCGCCTACGGGCTGCTCTGGTGGACCAACGCGAGCGGTCGCATCGTCGAGGTGTGGCGACAGGCCGGCTTCGCGACCGATCGCGCCCCGTACGAGGGACGTCTCGCGCCGGGCGTTCCGGCCGACGCGTTCTGGGCCTTCGGCTACGGCAACCAGTACGTGGCCGTGGTGCCCAGCGAGAACGTCGTCGCCGTCCGGCTCGGATCGCGTCCGGCTACTCCCGACCGGGTCACCTTCGACGGCTTCACGTCCGGTGTCCTCGCGGCACTGTCGGACCCGCCTGGTTGAGTCCGGGCATGGACGCGGACGAACCAGGGTGGCCGATCATCGACGACTTCTTCCGCGACCTGGCCGTCGGCCGGTCCGTCACGACCGCGCGGCGCTACCTGCGCGTGCGAGCACGCCTCTACCGGTTCCTCGACACGGCCGACCTCGGCACGGCTCTCGGCCCGGCTCTGGGCGAGGACGCGGCCACGGCCCTCGAGAGGGGGCGGCAGACCCACGCCTCCGGGTCGTTCTGGGCGCTGTACGGCCTCGACGAGCTCAGCCGGTGCCTGCCGGCCTTCGTCCACGAGCCGTGGCTGCCCGTCGGTCTGGCCGAGGCGCGCACCCAGCTCAGCGTGGTGTCGCGGCTGGCGGCCAGGCTGGGGGCGACCCCGGCGAGCAGCGAGACCGCCGTCGCCGTCGCCCAGGCGCGCGAGCGACTCGACCGTCGCCCGCCGGTCATCGAACCTGCGCGGATGCCTGCCCGATTCCTCGCACACCCGGGACCCCTGTGGTGATATGATTGAAGCATCAACTAAGTCAGGATGTTTCATGGCCTCGTACTCGATCTCCGACCTCGACAACCGCCTCGTGCCCAGCGAGCGGATGCCCGTCCTGTTCGTCGGCCACGGCAACCCGATGCACGCGCTCGCCGACAACGACTACACGCGCACGTGGACGGCCGTGGGCGCCCGGCTGCCACAGCCCCAGGCGATCGTCGTGATCAGCGCCCACTGGCTGACGCCGGGGGCCACCCACATCACCGACGCACCCAAGAACCCCATCATCTACGACTTCGGCGGATTCCCCGACGAGCTGTCCCAGGTGCGGTACGACACGGTCGGCGACACCGACGTGGCCCGTCTGCTGGCGCGCCAGCTGGTCGAGTACGAGGCCGAGCTCGACCAGCAGTGGGGCCTCGACCACGGCACGTGGAGCATCCTCAAGTTCATCGCACCGGCACCCCAGGTGCCGGTGCTGCAGATCAGCATCGACTACTCGATGCCCCTGCCCAAGCTGTACGAGCTCTACAGCCGGCTGCGTGCGATGCGTCGTCGCGGCGTCCTGTTCATCGGCAGCGGCAACATCGTCCACGCGCTGGGTCGTGTCAAGTGGAACGGCGGCGAGGCGTGGGACTGGGCGCAGCAGTTCGACGCCGACACGGCCGTGGCGCTGCGCGACCGCGAGGTGGGCAAGCTCGTCGATCCCTACGGCACGTGGGCCGAGGCGCGCATCGCGGTGCCCACCGACGACCACTACCGGCCCATGATCGCGTCGCTGAGCCTGCTCGAGGACGACGAGGACATCAGCTTCTTCAACGACTCGATCGACCTGGGCTCGCTCAGCATGCGCTCGTTCGTCACGGTCTGACCGGGGCGCTTGGCCCGATCGGCAGAATGGCCCGGTGAGCCGTCCCGCCGTCCTGATCGCCGTCACGACCGTGGCGCTCCTCGTGGTCGCCGGTCTGGTGCTGTCGGGCATCCAGCGTGACCAGGCCCCGAGACCGGTGGCAGAAGTGCCGCAGGCAGCCGCGATCCCGTCGCCGGGCGAGGCGCGCCAGGCCGCGGCATCCACCGGCATCCCGCGCCGAGCCCTCGCCGCCTACGTGCAGGCCGCGCGGACGATCGAGCGCGAGGACGCCACGTGTCGCATCGCGTGGAACACGCTGGCAGGCATCGGGGCGTCCGAGAGCAGCCACGGCGCGTTCGGCGGGGCTGCCCTGGACGCTCAAGGCGTCGCTCGTCCGCTGATCATCGGAGTGCCTCTCGACGGCAGCGGCGGCAACCGCGCGATCCGCGACACCGACGCCGGTGCGCTCGACGGGGACGCGACCTGGGACCGGGCGGTCGGCCCCATGCAGTTCATCCCCACGACGTGGGACGTCTGGGGAGCCGACGGCGACCTCGACGGCCGGTCCGATCCCCATGACCTCGACGACGCTGCCCTGGCGGCCGCGCGCTACCTGTGCCGTGCCGGCACCGACCTGGGCGGATCCGAGGGCTGGTCGCGAGCCGTCCTGACCTACAACAACAGCGGTGAGTACGCCCGCAAGGTCGCCCGGACGGCCACCGAGTACGCCCAGGCCGTCGACGACATGTGAGGCTGGTGCCGTGCACGACCACGCCTACTCAGAGCCCGACCGCGCTGCCGTCCACCGAGTCATCGCCGAACGACGCGACATGCGGCACTTCAGCGGTGGGACGGTCGACGACGACCTGCTCGCCCGGCTGCTGACCGCCGCGCACCACGCGCCCAGCGTCGGCTTGATGCAGCCGTGGCGCTTCGTCCGCATCTGCGACCGTGCGCTGCGCCGTGACATCCACCGGCTGGTCGAGGCCGAGCGCGTCCTCACGGCCGAGGCGCTGGGGGAGCGGTCGGACGAGTTCATGCGGCTCAAGGTCGAGGGCGTGCTCGACTGCGCGGAGCTGCTGGTCGTGGCCCTCGGTGACGACCGCGACCGGCACGTCTTCGGGCGCCGCACGATGCCGCACATGGACCTGGCGTCGGCGTCATGCGCGATCCAGAACCTGTGGCTGGCCGCTCGTGCGGAGGGTCTGGGGATGGGGTGGGTCTCGCTGTTCGACCCCGAAGCCCTGCGGGTCCTGCTGGGGATGCCGGGCGGCAGCGAGCCGATCGCGGTGCTGTGCCTCGGCCCGGTGACCGAGTTCTACGACCGTCCGATGCTCGAGGACCTCGGATGGGCGACGCCCCGCCCGTTGACCGAGCTGGTGTCGGTCGACGGGTGGGGCTGAGACCCGCTCACGGGCTCACTCAGCCGTGGGCGCAGCGGCTTCTTGCTCGGCGAGCTGACGCTTGACGTCGTCCATGTCGAGGTCGCGGACAGCCTGGATGACCTGCTCGAGGCCTGCGGCAGGCAGGGCGCCGGGCTGGGAGAACACCAGCACGCCGTCACGGAAGGCCATCAGCGTCGGGATGGAGGTGATCTGCGCGGCGGCGGCCAGCTGCTGCTGGTCCTCGGTGTCGATCTTGCCGAACACGACGTCGTCGTGCTTCTCGCTGGCAGCCTCGAAGACCGGCGCGAACTGCCGGCACGGGCCGCACCACGACGCCCACCAGTCGACGAGCGTGATGCCCTCGGCTCCGATGACGTCGTCGATGGACTCCTGGGTCAAGGTGACGGTGCTCATGATTGCCTCTCGTGTGAAGACTCCGTACCGAGGTGTCAACGGTCGTGCCACCACGTCCATTCCCTCTCCGGCTGGCGGTCGGGCGGGTCGTCTGCAGGTCCTCTCGAGAAATTCATGCTGAACGGCGTCATGACGACGGCCGGACCGTCTCTGCAAGGGCAAGGAGAAAAATCATTCGGTCGAGCACCCTCGACCCAGGGACGGAGCGAGTCGTGAAGTACGACAGGCCTGTGTGGCAGATCATGCACGAATGTGCCGACGCCATGCCTGACGTCTTCCGCTACGACGACGTCCGAGGATGGTTCGTCGAGAACTACCCCGACGTCAACGAGGCGACGATCCGCGCCCACCTCATCGGCCTGACCGAGGGAGGCCGCGCCAAGCACGTGCAGTTCGCCCCACGGTCGCCGGTGTTCCGACGTGTGGCGCGCGGCGAGTACTCGGCGATCCCGAGCAACGAGCGGGGCGAAGACCCCGATGCGCCCCTGCCCGCCGCAGGCGGCATCAAGATCAGCGGCGGCGCCGCGTTCTCCGACCACGCCGATGCCCACGACGAGCAGGCGGCGGAATGGTCGTCGTCCGAGCAGCCCAGGTCGGCCGGGCCCGCCGCGAGCACCTTCGACGACGAGCCCCCGGCGCCTGACATCGTCCTGCTCGGCAGCATCGGCGACCGCGTCAACGTCCCGGCTCCCGCCAAGGAGGTCTACCGCGAGGTCGCGTTCCAGCTCAGCCGGCTCGACGCCGAGCTGAGCGGGTCGGAGTGGTTCGTCCTGTCGGCCGAGCACGGGCTGCTGGCGCCCAATGAGTGGATGTCGCCGGACTCGCGCACGCTCGCCGACATGGATCCGGCCTACCGCGTCGTCTGGGCTGCCTGGGTCGTGGCGCGGCTGCAGTCGATGGTGGGGTCGCTCGACGGACTGATCGTCCGGGTCGATGCGCCGAGCGCCTTCGTCGGGCCCCTGTTCAGCGTGCTGCAGGACACCGGAGCGGCCGTCACGTCCGGCGGGGCCGGCCACGAGGCGGCCGCCTTCGCGGAGCGTGCCGACGACGAGGCCTACGAGATCGAGGTCGATGAGCGGCAGCACGCCTACCTCGCCCCGCGGGCACCCCGGCCGCGTTTCGAGCCCGATCCAGTACCCGAGCCCGATCCAGTACCCGAGCCCGTCCGGTTCGACCCCGAGCCGGTCCGGGTCGAGTCCGAGCCGGTCCGGGTCGAACAGCCGGAACCGGAGCCGCAGCCGGCAGTGCCCAAGCCCGAGCCCGAGCCCGAGCGCGGGCCGGTCTCGCTCGCGACGGTGTCAGACATCAGTGCGCGCACGAGCATCGCGCAGCACCTCAACGACGCGCGCAATGCGGTGCCCGCGGCCGACTACGCCTCACTGCCCGTGGTGCCGGGGCTGTACGCCTGGCACGTCGACCCCATCGGCGCCCGGGTGCTCAACCGGTGCCTGCGGCTCCCCGTGCGGGCCGGCGTCGTGTTCGTCGGCGAGGTCGGCGGATCCACCTGGCACTCCCTGGTCGATCCCGTGCTCAACCTGCGCGACCACCTCGACCGGGTGCAGCTGCACGGTCGTACGCGCGCGTCGACCTTCCGCATGACCCTGGCGACGGTGCTGGGCGACCACCTCGGCATGACGTCGCTCGAGGATCCTCGGCTCACCGAGTGGATGCTCGAGCACATGTCGATCGCCACGTGGGGCGTCGACGACGGCAACGGTCTGCGCGAGCTGGCTCGCGGCGTGATCGACGAGCTCGACCCGCCGCTCAACGTCGACCACCTCGCCTCGACCGAGTACCGCGCCCGTCTGCAGCAGATGCGCAGCGAGCTGGCCTGAGCCTCGAGCAGCAGAGGTTGCCCACCGCGGGCATCATCGAGGCATGGAACGTCGAGACCTCCTGTCCGGGATGGCCGCCCTCAGCGTGGCAGCCTTCGCGGGGTGCACCCGCGGCGGAGACGCCGCGTCGAGGCCCGGCGCCGGGGCGACCAGTGCTCGATCGCCCGGTGCTCGATCACCCGGTGCGGACGCCGCGAGCCCACCAGCGGCCTCACGCGCGGCGGTCCCGACGATCGCGGCGACCATCGCCTCGGGCCTGAACGTCCCGTGGGGCATCGCCTTCCTGTCCGGTGGTGACGCGCTCGTGTCGCAGCGCGACGAGGGCACGCTGGTGCGGGTCTCCGCCGACGGCACGGTCGAGCAGCTGGGCGAGGTGCCGGGGGCGCGCGGGCGTCCCGGGGGAGAGGGAGGCCTGCTCGGGCTGGCCCTGCCGCCCGGTGATGAGAGCGTGCTGTTCGCGTACGTCACGACCGCGACCGACAACCGTGTCGTCCGCATGAGCCTGACCGACGGATCCATCGGCCGGCCCCAGCCCATCCTCACCGGCATCCCGGTCGGATCGCGGCATCACGGCGGGCGCCTGCTGTTCTCGCCTGACGGCGCGCTGTTCGTCTCGACCGGCGATGCGGGCGACGGCAGGCTCGCCCAGGACCGGGACTCCTTGGCCGGCAAGATCCTGCGCATCGACCAGGACGGCGCGCCGCACCCCGACAACCCGTTCGACAACCGCACGTGGTCGTACGGGCACCGCAACGTCGAAGGGTTGGCGTTCGACATGCTGGGACGTCTCTGGGCCACGGAGTTCGGCGACAAGTCGGCCGACGAGCTCAACATGGTCCGCCGTGGGCAGAACTACGGGTGGCCCCGCGTCGAGGGCATCGCGGGAGGCGACGGTCTGGTCGATCCCCAGCTCACCTGGCCCACCGACGAGGCCTCACCTGCGGGCATCGCGATCGTCGACCAGGTCGCCTACGTCGGCGCGCTGCAGGGAGAGTGCCTGTTCGCGATCCCTCTGAGCGGCGAGAGGGCGGGCGAGCCGGTGGCTCACCTTGCCGGCAAGCACGGTCGTGTCCGTAGCGTCGCCGCCGCGCCCGACGGCAGCCTGTGGGTCACGACCAGCAACACCGACGGTCGCGGCGATCCGGGGCGCCAGGACGACCGCATCTTCCGTGTCGCGATCTGAGGACGGCCGCCTCTGGTCGGAACCGTACGACGAAGCCCCCGGACCGCCAGGGGCGGTTCGGGGGCTTCGGTGCGATGCAGCGGCGAACCGGTGAATCAGAGGGGGCGGATGTTCGCGGCCTGCAGGCCCTTCTGGCTCTGCTCGACGTCGAACTCGACCTTCTGGTTCTCGTTCAGCGAACGGTAGCCGCTGGTCTGGATGGCCGAGAAGTGCGCGAACACGTCCTCGCTGCCGTCATCGGGGGCGATGAATCCAAAGCCCTTGTCCGCGTTGAACCACTTGACGGTTCCTGTTGCCATGTCCTATCTCCTCTTGGCGAGATGCCACCCACGACCTTCGCGAGCAGCTGTCGCGACGTACATCCAACCTTCGAGAAGAACTAGACAGCCCGAGATTCGTACCCGAGAGAAATGCTCATTCATCCGTACGGCCCAACGTCGTGCAACTGATTCAAGCCTAGGGCAATCCGCCCCGCTTGTGGCAAGTGCTGGAGACGACGAATGAAAATTCTGGGTGAACGTGCGGGCTAAAATTCTGGGTGAACGTGCGGGCTACTTGCGCGTGCCGAACACCTGGGCGACGTAGATGTCGCCGTCGCTGGCCCTCGCGACACCGACGCCGATGTAGCGCATCTTCGCGGCCCGCATGTTCTTGGCATGTCCCGGTGAGTGCGCCCAAGCGGAGACGACGTCGCTACCCGACGAGAAGTTCCAGGCGATGTTCTCCGACACGCGCGTGAGCTTGCACGACCGCAAGATCTTGCGGAGCTGCCCGTCGCGGTGTTCCATCGTCGACCGTCTGGCCATCCACCTCGCCTGGTTGTTGGCCCAGCGATCGACGCACTTCTGCATCTTCACGTGACCCTTGCCGGCTTCGGCCCGGTAGGCGTTGGTGCTGGCCACGACCTGTTTCTCGTAGCTCGTGGTGGTGGCGGCCGACGCGGGGGCGGTCGACACGACGGTGAACAGCGCTGCACAGGCAGCGACGCGGACAGCGGCGAATGCGAGGCGGGTCATGGACCGACCCTACGGCACTCGGGACGTTTAGGCACCCTGAGGCAGGACCAAAGTCATGGACTAGTCCGAAATGACTACGTTCTTATAGTCAGTTCGGGCCAAAGTCAAGTCTCCCCATCATCCTGAAAATTGCCTAAGTTGGCTCGCACTGCGCCGGGTCCGCCTCAAGAGGGCGGGCACGGTTTCGTCGGGACGACCGTCCCGCCGCTTGGTCGAAATCGACACCAGCGACGTTCATACAAGGGGGAACAGTGAAGCGTGTGATCCCAGGCCTCGTCGGCCTCACACTCGCAGCCTCGCTCGGTCTGGCATACGCCTCTCCGGGCTCGGCGGCACCCGCACCACCGACCGGTTCGGCCGACCAGCCCAGCAAGGCGGGCAAGGTCGGCAAGGACGAGCTGCCCAACCCGTTGGAGCAGAAGCGACGCGCTCTGCGCGAGACGGCTCTGACCTCGGTCATCAACGGCGATGCCACGGCGGTCGACAAGAACGGTGCGTCGGTCGTCAAGGTCGGCAAGGGCTACAGTCCCGCCGACGCTGCGGCACTGGCCAACAAGCGTGCCTCGCGCAGCCAGCTCAAGGCCATCAAGAACAAGAAGCAGAAGGACCAATACGTCGAGCTCGCGCAGGAGCGTGCGGACAAGATCTTCGTGATCCTGGCCGAGTTCGGCGACAAGCGTCACCCCGACTTCCCCGACCAGGACACCGATCCGGCGGTCGCGGGCCCGACGACGTTCAACGGCCCATTGCGCAACCAGATCCCCGAGCCCGACCGCACCAAGGACAACTCGACGGTCTGGCAGAAGGACTACAACCGCCAGCACTACCAGGACCTCTACTTCGGCACCGGCAAGGGCAAGGAGTCGGTCAAGACCTACTACGAGACCCAGTCGTCGGGCCGCTACACGGTCGACGGCCAGGTGCAGGACTGGGTCAAGGTCCCGTACAACGAGGCGCGGTACGGACGCGACGAGTCGTACCGGACCGTCTGGAACCTGATCCAGGACTCGCTGACCGCATGGGTCGCCGACCAGAAGAAGGCCGGGCAGACCGATGAGCAGATCAAGGCCACGATCGCCTCGTACGACAAGTACGACCGCTACGACTTCGACGGCGACGGCGACTTCAACGAGCCCGACGGCTACATCGACCACTTCCAGATCGTCCACGCGGGCGGCGACGAGGCCGACGGCGACCCGCAGCAGGGCGAGGACGCCATCTGGTCGCACCGCTGGTACGCCTTCGGCACCGATGCCGGGCTGACGGGCCCCACGCAGAACAAGCTCGGCGGAACACAGGTCGGCAACACGGGTGTGTGGGTCGGTGACTACACGGCGCAGCCCGAGAACGGCGGCCTGTCGGTCTTCGTCCACGAGTACGGACACGACCTGGGCCTGCCGGACGACTACGACACCAGCAGCCAGGGTGACAACAACAGCGAGTACTGGACGCTGATGGCCCAGAGTCGCCTCAACGCCAAGGGTGAGGCCCTTGGCACGCGTCCGGGTGACCTCGGCGCGTGGAACAAGCTGCAGCTCGGCTGGCTCGACTACGAGGCGATCGCGCCGAAGCAGAAGAAGACGCTCGACCTCGGCCCGCAGGAGTACAACTCCAAGAAGGCGCAGGCTGCGGTCGTCGTGCTGCCCAAGAAGGAGGTGTCGAAGGACAACGGCGCTCCGGCGTCCGGCTCCAAGCAGTTCTTCTCGGGATCGGCCGACAACCTCACCAACGCCATGACCACCGACGTCGACCTCACCGGCAAGACCGGGGGAGTCCTCACGGCCAAGGTCCGGTACGCGATCGAGGCGGGCTACGACTACGCCTATGTCCAGGCCTCGACCGACGGTGGCTCCACGTGGACGTCGCTCGACGGCACCATCGGCGGCACGCCGATCGCCGACGACGCCTCGGGCAACCCGGCGATCGACGGTGAGCAGGCCACCTGGGCCGATCTCTCGGTGCCGCTGAGCGCCTACGACGGCCAGAAGATCACGCTGCGGTTCCTGTACAAGACCGACGGCGGCGTGTCCGAGGCCGGTCTGTTCGTCGACGACGTGGCGGTCAAGGCCGGAAGCGAGACGCTGCTGACCGACGGTGCCGAGGCCGGTGGCCCGGCCTGGACGTTCGACGGGTTCTCCATCGTCGGAGCGACGTCGACCGAGCTGTTCGACAACTACTACATCGCCGGGCACCGGTCGTACGTCTCGTACGACAAGTACCTGACGACTGGTCCGTACAACTTCGGCTTCGCCAACACCAAGCCCGACTACGCCGAGCACTACTCGTACGGGCACGGGCTGCTGATCTCCTACTGGGACACCTCCCAGCAGGACAACAACACCAACGTGCACCCGGGCACGGGGCGCAACCTGATCATCGACGCCAACCCGTCGCCGATCACGAACATCGTGACGGGCGCTCCCTGGCGGGCGCGCGTGCAGATGTACGACGCGCCGTTCTCGCTGCACAAGGCTGACTCGTTCACGTTGCACACCAACGGCAAGCCCAGCTACATCCGAGGCCAGGACGCGAAGCCCCTGTTCGACGACACCAAGAAGTATTGGTTCGCCGAGCTTCCCAACCACGGCGTCAAGCTCCCGGCTGCGGGCGTCAAGATCCGCGTCCAGAAGGAGGATGGCACGTCCCTGAAGGTCAAGTTCAGCTAGACCTTCTCCACGATCGGAGGCGGCACGTACCGGGGGGTGCGTGCCGCCTCTGTCGTGTGCCTGGCGACCGGTCGTCGTCGCTACCGGGCGTTGATCGCCTCGTCGATCGCCCCGGACGCGCCGCCGAACTCGTCGGCGATCTCGCCCTCGACGGCGTCGGCGTCGGTCACGGCGTTCCCGTCTTCGTCCAGGCCGGCATCTGCCTGGGCCAGGATGCGGTGACCGCTGGCGAGCACCGCGACGGCGACCAGGACGGTCACGGACCCCAGCGCGAACGGCACGTGCACGTTGAGGTGCTCGACGAGCTTGCCCGCCGCGAACGGGGCGAGGCCGCCGCCGATGAAGCGCACGAAGCCGTATGCGGCCGAGGCGACCGGCCGCTCGACGGGCGACACGATCATCACGGCCTGGGTCATCAGCGTGTTGTTGATGCCGATGAAGATGCCGGCGGCGATGACGGCGCCGACCATCAACGCCTGGTTGGTCGGGCTGATCGCCATGACGGCCAGGTCGACCGCGAACAGTGCGAGGGACGCGTACAGCGAGGTCGCGGTGCCGAAGCGGCGCTGCAGCCACGGCGCGCCGATGACCGAGAAGAACGCCACGAGGATGCCCCAGCAGAAGAACACCCAGCCCAGCGCCGTGATCGACAGTGCCATCGGGAAGGGTGCGTAACCGAGCATCGTGAAGAAGCCCCAGTTGTAGAGCAGCGCCGTGATGCTCATGGTGAGCAGGCCGCGATGACCCAGCGCCCTGAGCGGTGCGCTGAGGGCGGTCGGGTGATCGGGCTTGGGGGTCGCCGGCAGCAGGAACAACGTGGCGACGAGGGCGATGGCCATCAGCGCGGCGACACCGAAGAACGGTCCGCGCCAGCTGATGTTGCCGAGCACGCTGCCGACCAGCGGGCCCGCAGCGATGCCGAGGCCGAGCGCCGCCTCGTAAAGGATGATGGCGCCGGCGAAGCCGCCGCGGGCGCTCGAGACGATCGCCGCCAGCGAGGTGGCGATGAACAGGGCGTTGCCGAGACCCCAGCCGGCGCGGAACGCCACGATGCCCGAGATCGTGTCGGTCGAGCCGGCGAGGGCCGCGAACACCACGATGATGAGCAATCCGGTCAGCAGCGTCCGCTTGGCCCCGAGGCGGCTCGAGACCCAGTTGGTGGCGAGCATCGCCACGGCGGTGACGACGAGATAGCTCGTGAACAGCAGCGTCACCTGGCTCTCCGTCGCGTCGAGCTGCGTCTTGAGCGCCGGGAGGATCGGGTCGACGAGCCCGATGCCCATGAACGAGATGACGCAGGCGAACGCGACGGCGTAGACCGCCTTCGGCTGCTTGAACAGGCTGGTCGTGGTGGTGTGACCGGTGTCAGGCATGAGACTCCATGAGGTGGGTGAGGGCGGGGGTGGCCGCGGCCAGGAGCGCGCGGTCGTAGGGCGACAGGTGCGCGAGGCGCTGGGTGATCGCGTCCTCGTGGCCCCGTCGCCGGGCGCCGAGCTGCTCAGACCCGGCCGCCGTGACGGCGATCAGGGCGGCTCGGCCGTCGTGGGGATCGGACTGGCGCGACACGAGGCCACTGGCCTCGAGCCGCTGCACCAGACCGGTCATGGCGGGCTGCGACACCGACTCGTGCGCCGCGAGCGTCGTGATGCGCTGCGGTCCTCTCCGCTCGAGCAGCGACAGCGTCGCGGCCGCCGTGCGGCTCAGTGGGTCCTGCGGAGCGTCCCGGACGAGGGAGAGGGCGAACTCCCGGAGCACGGGTGCCAGCTCCGTGAGATGTGGTTGCGACATGCAACCAAATATATCAGGTGGTTATGTACGTGCACGGACGAGGTAGACCGCGCTGGCCAGCGCCAGCACGAGGACGGAGACGATCA
>JBEVGQ010000280.1:0-3297 GCA_040511655.1 Aeromicrobium sp.
ACGCCGACGTCGGTCGCGAAGATCACAGCATCGGCCGCGGCGATGGTCTCGGGCGACAGGGGCTTCGCGCCCGAGGAGCCCTGCGTCTCGACCTGCAGCTCGACCCCGTCGGTCTGCGCGGCCTGCTGCGTCAGCGAGTCGGCGGCCCTGTAGGTGTGGGCGATGCCGGTGGGGCAGGCCGTCACGGCCACGATGCGCGTGACGGTCGCGGACGTCGTCGGCGCGGCGGGGGCGGTCTCGGCGACCGGCGCCGGCGAGACGACCTCGTCGACCAGCGCGACGATCGCGGCGGCGTCGGGGGCCGACCGCAGCGCGGCCGTGAAGTCGGGGCGCACCAGGGCGCGGGCCAGCGACGACAGCAGCTTCAGGTGCTCCTGGCCGCCGCCTGCCGGGGCCGCGATGAGGAACACGAGGTCGGCAGCGCCGTCGGACGCGCCGAAGTCGGCACCCGGCACGAGACGCGCGAAGGCCAGCGTCGGCTCGGTGACGGCCTCGGAGCGGCAGTGCGGGATCGCGATGCCGCCGGGCAGGCCCGTGGCCGACTGTGCCTCGCGGGCCAGGGCGTCGGCGACGAGCTGTGAGGCATCGGTCGCGCGGCCGGCGCCGGCGACCTTCTGGGCCAGGGCGGTGATGACGCTCTCCGCGTCCTCACCCAGAGCGGTGTCGAGGCTGACGAGGTCAGCCGTGATGAGTGATGACATGGGCATCCTTTGGTGTGTGACGTGATGATGTGGCGGACGAATCGAGCGGAGGGCTGGACAGCGGGCGCGCCTCGACGGCGGCGAGGGCCGCGACGTCGGCCGGGGTCGGTGGCGTCGAGCCGGCGAGGGCAGCCGCGGCGCTGCCGTGGCGCACGGCGACCTCGAGGCGACCGGGAGCGTCGAGGCCATCGACGGCGGCGAGCAGGTAGCCGGCCAGCGACGAGTCGCCGGCGCCGACCGTGCTGACCGGGACGATCGGGGGCGACGCGGCGAACCACGAGCCGTCCGCGGTGGCCAGCACCGCGCCCGAGGCCCCGAGCGTCAGCAGCACCGCGGCGGGTCCGAAGTCGCGGCGGACGCGCTGCGCGGTCTCGGCGGCGAGCTCGGCATCGGCCTCGATCGCATCGGCGTCGCCGCCCACCAGCTCGACGACCTCGTGCGCGTTGGGCTTGACCAGGTCGGGGGCAGCGGAGGCCGCGCCGAGCGTCGCGAGCAGCGGCGCACCGGACGCGTCGACCGCGACCTGCGCTCCCCCGGCCCGCAGGGTGCGGGTCAGGACCGCGTACCAGTCGTCCGGCACTCCCGGCGGCAGCGAGCCCGACAGGACGACCCACGCGGCGCCGGCGGCCGACTCGACGATGGCTGCGGTCAGCCGGTCGAGCTCGTCGGCCGACAGCTCGGCGCCGGGGGCGTTGAGCTTGGTGGTGGTGCCGTCGCGCTCGGCGAGCGTGAGGTTGACCCGGACGCGACTGCGCGTGGGCACCGCGACGTGCGCGAGACCCGTCGCCTCGACGGCCGTGACGAACGAGTCGTGCGCCGGCGCCGGGAAGACGGCGACGACGTCATGCCCGGCTGCCGCGATGACGCGGGCGACGTTGACTCCCTTGCCGCCGGGCTGGTCGACCGGCGCGCCGGTGCGGCCGACGACGCCCCGCACGAGGGGTTCGTCGAGCGTCAGCAGACGGTCGATCGCGGGATTGGCGGTGACGGTGACGATCATGCGAGCACGACCTCCATCCCTGCGTCGCGCAGGCGGGCGACGCACTCGGCGGGCGCGTCGGCGTCGGTGACCAGCACGTCGACCGAGGTGAGCGGGGCGAACGTGACCAGGTAGTCGGTGTCGAGCTTGGACGAGTCGGCCAGCACCACGGTGCGACCGGCTCGCGCGACGATCGTGCGCTTGACCGCCGCCTCGCCGAAGTCGACGGTCGTCAGGCCTCGCTCGACGGACAGGCCGTTGGTGCCCACGAAGGCGACGTCGACCCCGATCGTCTCGTAGGCGGCGACGGTGCCGGCGCCGATCGCGGCGCCCGTCGCGCCGCGCACCTGACCGCCGATGACGTGCAGGTCGACCTGCTCGAGGCGCGACATCTGCGCCGCGGCGGCGATGCCGTGCGTGACGGCCGTCAGCGTGTGCTCGTCGGGCAGAAGGTCGATCAGCGCGGCGGTCGAGGTGCCGGCGTCGACGATGATGCTGCCGTCGACGGGGGGCAGGAAGGCCAGGGCGGCGGACGCGATGCGCTGCTTCTGCGGTGACTGGCGCGCCTCACGCTCGCGCAGGTCGAGCTCGACCGCCTGCACGGACGACCGGGCGACAGCCCCGCCGTGCACCCGGCGCGCGAGGCCACGACGCTCGAGGGCGGCCAGGTCGCGCCGCACCGTCTCGCCCGAGACGCCGAAGTCGCCGGCAGCGTCGAGGACGCTGACGCGTCCGTGCTGCTCGAGGCGCTGAGCCAGCGCTGCTCGTCGCTCTGCTGCGTACACCCGGTCTCCTCGTCTGACCCCGACCACGAATGTGGATTTGTGTGGTTTTCTGTTGATATCTGTTGTTCTACGCGGTAACGTCCCTCGAAGTCAAGGGGTTCGGTCAGATTTCCTCACGTTCGCGTAGCCCCGCTCACATGTGGCACGACGCAGGGAACTCGACCCATAGGAGAGATGCATGAGCAGCAGCGGAACACCGGTCGTCCCCGGCGTCGGCACCGGACCCGTCGTCGTGACGGCCGAACGCGTCGAGGTACCCGCGGACGAGCCGCACGTCGACCGCGACACCACCGTCACGGCCGTCGCCGCCGCGAGCCAGGTCGTCGCCGACCGGTTGACCGCGCGGGCAGCCCACGCGTCCGGAGCCGCCGCCGAGGTCTTGCAGGCCACTGCCGCGATGGCCCGTGACCGGGGCCTCGCGACCTTCGTCGCCAAGCAGGCCGACACGTCAGGTCCCGCGACCGCCATCACGGCCGCCGTCGCCGAGCTGGCCACGATGTTCGAGGCAGCCGGCGGGCTGATGGCCGAGCGCGTCACGGACCTGCACGACGTCCGCGACCGGGTCGTCGCCGAGGTGCTCGGCCTGCCCGAGCCCGGCGTCCCCAGCCCCGACGTGCCGTCGGTGCTGTTCGCCGACGACCTGGCCCCCGCCGACACCGCGGGCCTCGACGCCGAGCGCATCACCGCGATCGCGATCCGCCTGGGCGGCGCGACGAGCCACACCGCGATCATCGCCCGCCAGCTCGGCATCCCGTGCGTCGTGGGCGTCCGCGACCTGCCGCTCGACGGGTCGGCCGCCACCGCGCTGGTCGACGGGACGACCGGCGAGGTC
>JBEVGQ010000281.1:0-6334 GCA_040511655.1 Aeromicrobium sp.
GTCGAAGAAAGGACCAAAGACTCCCAACCCGAGGTGTAACCATGCGCAAGACACTTGCAGCACTCGCCACCATCGCCCTCGTCGCGGCGCCCATGACGTCGGCCGAGGCCGCGTCGACGTACCGCGTGTCGGCGGGCGTGAGCGACAACAAGCTCGACCTGACCTCCCACGACGGAAGTAACCGCAGCACCCACATCAAGGGCCGGGTCGAGGGCGGCAAGGTCAAGGGCAAGAAGGTCTACCTCTACGCCAGCAACACCAGCGCCCGTGACCAGAGGTACCGCTACATCGGCTCCGACAAGCTCTCCTCCTCCGGCCGCTTCGACAAGAAGTGGAAGCCCAAGGACGGCGGCAACTACCGCATCAAGGTGGTCAAGAAGTCGGGCAGCGGCAAGCGCGCCGGTCAGGACCTCACCCGTGTGTACGTCTTCAAGTTCGTCAACCTGGCCTACTTCTTCGCCGGCGGCAACGGCGTGACGCGGCCCGACAAGGCCGGCAGCGTCGGTGGAAGCTACTGGTCGACGTCGTACGAGATCCCGGCCGGCTCGACCGCGACCTTCGCGACGCAGGGCTACTCGTGCTTCCGCATCAACTTCAAGATCGGCGTCTCCGACCGCGTGGGCGGCTCGGGCAGCTACCGCGTGACCCAGGGGTCGAGGACGATCAAGGAAGGCTCGCTGTCGAGGGGCGACCGCTTCGTCGAGCCCACTAAGACCGAGACCAAGCGCATGCGAGCCGGCGAGCCCGTCGTCGTGAGCGTCTCGGGCACGAGCTTCGTGCTGGGCAACCCGAAGGCCGCCTGCACCTACCCGACGCGTACGGCAGCGGTGCGCTGACCCTGCCATCCGATCATCTGCGCGCACGGCGGACCACCGGTACGATCGTGACCTAAGTCCCCTCTCGGAGGTGCCGTCGTGCGCAAGGTCCTGATCGTTGCTTTCGCTGCCACGTGCATCGCCGTAGCGCTGTCCAACCCGGCGCAGGCACGGACATTGCGCCACTTCTCGATCGGCGCGCACGCGGACAACCGCAAGATGGACCTCGACTCCAGCACCGGCGGCAACCGGACGACGAACATCGTCGGACGCGTCAAGGCCAAGGGCGTCAAGCTCAAGGGCAAGAAGGTGCGTCTGTACGCGACCAACCTGCACACCGTCAGCAGCAAGCGTCGCGCCCTGGGCTCGGCCAAGCTGAGCTCGAAGGGCCGGTTCACGAAGTCGTTCGCCCCGTCCGAGGGCGGCCAGTACCGCATCGACATCGTCAAGGGTTCGAGCGGACGCGTCAAGGGACGGACCAAGTCGATCGTCGTGGGCGTCTACGAGTGGCCCCTGCTCGACCGGTTCTACAGCGACGCCGCCAGCAACCCCGATCCGAGCCGGCGGCTCGTCGCGCGCGCAGATCGCGAGCTGACCGGTTCGGGTGCCTACTGGGGGCAGTCGTACGCGATCACCAGCGGCGGCAGTGCCGTGTTCGACATCGGCGGCTTCCAGTGCTGGCGCTTCAACATGAAGATCGGCATCTCGCGCGACTCGCGCGCCTCCGAGGGCACGGCAGTGGTCTCGCAGGGCGGGCGCGAGCTGGCTCGCGTGAACGTCGGCAAGGGCGGCTTCTGGGAGCCGTCCCGCGCGGTCTCGGAGACGCTGAACCCCGATCTGCCTCTCGTCGTCTCGGCGGTTGCCGTCGACGAGGCCAACGGCGCCCCTGTCGCCCGCTTCGTCCTCGGCAACCCGAAGGCGTCGTGCACCTTCCCGAGCCGGAGCCGCTGAGCCGCACTGAGGCGGGTGAGCCCGTCGGAGTGGCGGACGGCCTAGCGCTGGTCCAGGATGCGTCGCAGGAACTGCCGCGTGCGGTCCTCGGTCGGGTCGCCGATGACTTGGGCGCTGGTGCCGTGCTCGACCACGACGCCCTCGTCGATGAACAGGACCTGGTCGGCGACCTGCTCGGCGAAGCGGATCTCGTGCGTCACGATGACGGTGGTCCAGCCCTGCGTCGAGAGGTCCTTGATGACCGCCAGCACCTCGCCGACCAGCTCGGGGTCGAGCGCCGAGGTGGGCTCGTCGAACAGCACGACCTTGGGCTTGAGTGCCAGCGCCCGGGCGATGCCGACGCGCTGCTGCTGACCGCCGGACAGCTCGAACGGGTGCTGATCGGCCTTCTCCGACAGCCCGACCTGCTCCAGCAGCTGCCGTGCGTCTGCGACGGCCTCGTCGACCGGCCGCTTCTGCACCTGCACGGGACCCTCGATGACGTTCTCGAGCACGGTCTTGTGCGGGAAGAGGTTGTGCGACTGGAAGACCATCCCGCTCTGGGCCCGCAGGCGGGACGTCTGAGCACGCGCCAGCTTGCCCTTGGCGGGCAGGCGCGAGAAGTCGACCTCGACGTCGCCGATGCGGACGGTGCCGGCATCGGGGGCCTCCAGCACGTTGAGCGAGCGCAGGATCGTCGTCTTGCCCGAGCCCGACGGGCCGAGCACCGCGGTCGTCGTGCCCGCGGAGGCAGCGAAGTCGACGCCTTGCAGGACGTGGTTGTCGCCGAAGGTCTTGGTCAGGCCCGTGACAGCGACGAGGGGGCGGGAGGAGTCGGTCATCTGGCCACGAACCTGTTCAGTCGGGTCTCGATCCGTCCCTGGCCGGCAGCGAGCGCGGCACACACGACCCAGTAGTAGAGCGCTGCCAGGAGGTACAGCGGGAAGAACACCTGCGCGGCGGCCGCCGCGATCTGTGCCTCGCGGAACAGCTCGGTCACCAGGACGATCGACAGCAGCGACGTGTCCTTGAGCAGCGAGATCAGGGTGTTCGACAGGGGCGGGACCGCCGTCCGGGCCGCCTGCGGGAAGACGATGCGCCGAAGGCTCTGCCAGTAGCCCATGCCGATCGTCGCGGCCGCCTCGAACTGTCCCTTCGGCACCGACAGGATCGCCGACCTGACGATCTCGGCCGCATAGCCGCCGACGTTGAGGCTCAACGCGAGGATCGCCGAAGGCCACGGCGGAAGATCGATGCCGATCTCGGGCAGCCCGTAGAAGACGATGAACAGCTGCACCAGCAACGGGGTGCCGCGGATGACCGAGATGTAGGTCCGGGCGATGCCACGCAGCACGCGACTTCCGGAGATGTTCGCCAGGGCAGCAGCCACCGCCAGCACCAGCCCGATGGCGAAGCTGATGATCGTGATCGGGATCGTCGCGATCAGCAACTTCTTGAGCATCGGCCAGGCCGCGTCCTTGACGATGTCGGCGTCGCTGCGGACGGCCCGGCCGCCGGACAGGTCGGCCTTGCCGGAGTTCTCGACCGACACGTCGATCTTGAAGTACTTCTTCGAGATCGTGGCCAAGGTGCCGTCGGCCTTGAGGGCGGCCAGGGCCTGGTCGGCCTGCTGCAGCAGCTCGGTGTCGTCCTTGCGGAAGGCCAGCTTCTGCTCGCTGACCTCGTCGCCGGCGTCGCCGGAGATCTCGATCGCGTCTGAGCCCGTGGTGTTGAGGTAGTCGAGCGCCGCCAGGTTGTCGTTGATGAGCGCATCGACGCGGCCCTGCACGACCAGCGCGGCGGCCTGCGCGAAGCCCTCGACCCCCTCCACCTTGGCTCCGGCCTTGCGGGCGAGCTCGGCGTAGTTGGTCGTCAGCGACTGCGCGGTGGTCTTGCCCTTGAGGTCGGAGAGCTTGGTGATGCCCTTCGTACCCTTCTTCACCACGATCACGCCGCGCGAGTAGGTGTACGTGTCGGACAGCCCGTACCGTGCGGCCCGCTCGGGGTTGGCGGTCACCTGGTTGGCGATCACGTCGATGCGGTCCGCCTCGAGGGCAGCGAAGATCGCGTCGAACGTGGTCTCGACGAACTGCAGGCGCCAGCCGGCCTTCTTCGCCACGGCCTTGATGACCTCGACGTCGTAGCCCGTGAGCTTGTTGGAGTCGGACTCGTGGAAAGAGAACGGCGGATACGTCCCCTCCGTGCCCACCCTCACGACGGGGCGATCGTCCTGGGCCGCGACTGCGGCACCAGAGGGCGTCACGACCAGGACGAGCATCAGCAGCGCGAGCACCCGGAGTGCATGGCGCATCGGTTCCCCCTCGTGACGGCCGGAGCGTCTGTGCTTAGACGGTAGGGGGATGCTAGCCCTCCCGCACGGCGACCCCGCGCATCTCCGCCATGTGGGACGTCAAGGCGTGTGGCGACGTCAGGGCAGGTAGGCGACGCCGATCTCGATCTCGGCCTGTCCGCCGCCCTCGACGCGGCCCAGCACCTCGATGCGGTCGGCGGTGACGGCGTCGTCGTTCTGGTCGCCGATGAAGTGCAGGCCGACCTCGCCGGCCCGCAGCGCCGTCGACAGGACGACGCCGTCGGTCATCTGGCCGGGCTTGCGCTTCCAGACCCAGTGGCCGACCTTCGTATCGCCGGCGTAGGCCGTGGCGACCATGCGCGAGACCTGGTCGGCGTCGACGGGGTTGAACCACAGCCGCAGGCTCTCGAGGCTCTCGACGGCGAAGGTGTAGCCGCCGCCGCTCGAGAACTGCCACCGCGCCGTCTGGTCGGACTGACGCTCGACCGTGGACGGGCCGACGGCCGAGAAGTCGTCACCGGCGAGGTAGACGTAGTCGCGGTGCGCCGACAGGGGGCGCGACACGCGCTCGGGCGGACGTCCGGTGGCCTCGCGCACCCGCCGCGAAGGCGCGGGATCGCGCGATGCGACGACGATCGACCAGGCGTTGGCGAGTGGCTCGACGTGATGGGCGTAGAGGCCGGCGCCGTCGAGCATGCCCTTGAGCCGGGCGACGTCGAAGACCGACACGTGGCCCCAGGCACCCTCGATGCGTCCGTGCATGGGCACCGAGAAGAGCAGGTCGGCGCCCTCCGGGAGCGCGTCGGCCAGGGTCTTGAGGGCCAGCTCGGCGTCGGGGACGTGCTCGAGCACCTCGCAGCAGATCACGAGCGTCGCGCCCGTGGCGGCGATGCGCTCGCGCGTGAGCGTGTAGAGGTCCTGCGCCTCGAGCTCGAGCGTCTCGGGAGCCAGGCCGTTGACGGCGAAGAGACCCGTCGCCGTGGGGACGTAGCGGTCGATGATGTCGATGCCGAAGTACTTCTTGATGCCCCGGTCCTTGATCAGCGACGCGGCGAGCAGCCCGTGGCCGAAGCCGACGTCGAAGACGACCTCTCCCTCACGCGCGAAGTCGACCGTGCGCCGGAACCGCAGGCGGTTCTTGCGGTTCTCAGGCTTCAGCTCGCGGCCGTCGGGCAGCGTGTACTCGAGCTCGGCGAGGGTGTCGGCGTAGGCGTGCCACGCGTCGAGCTCGTGGCCGAACACCCGGTCGGCGCCGCGCCGGGTCATCCGCTCGTAGGCGTCCAGCAGCAGCCAGCCGGCCCGGACCGCGGCGACCTCGGTGGGGTCGTCGCCCTCACGATCGACCGTGGCCCCAGCTCGGGGGAGGTCGCCGACCTCGCGCAGAAGACGTCCGCTGACGCCGTACGGTCCGTACTGGCGGGCCGGCTTGGCGGCCGGCGCCGGAGCGGGAGCCGGCGAGGACGAGAGCGCGCTACGGAGCCTGGACAGAGGGGAAGCCATGGCCGCGACTATATCCGGCAGCGACACCCGGTCCGGACTACTTCCTGCGCTGCAGGAACGCCGTCATCGCCGCGCGGGCCTCGTCGCTGCCGAACAGCTCGCCCGACAGCGTCGCCAGCTGGTCACCGAGGGCGTCGATCCGCGCGACCAGGTTGTGGTTGAGCAGCTTCTTGGTCTCGCGCAGCCCCTGCGGATAGCCCTTGAGCAGGTCGCCGACGGAGCGGGCGACCTCCGCCTGCAGCTCGGTGTCGGCGACGGCCCGTGTGACGAGGCCGACCTCGACGGCCTCGGGCGCGTCGAACGTCCGCGCGGTGAGGAACAGGTCGGCCGCCGCCCGGTCGGTGAGTCGCGGCACCAGGCTCGCCGAGATGACGGCAGGAGCCAGGGCCAGCCGCACCTCCGTGAGCGCGAACGTCACCGACTCGGCGGCGACGACGATGTCCGCGGCACCCACGATGCCCAGGCCGCCGGCCCGCACGGGCCCGCCGAGCTCGACGACGACGGGCTTCGCCAGGGTGGCGATCTGGCGCTGCAGCGCGATCAGTGCCTTCGCGCCCTCGACCATGCCGCCGTCCGCAGCCTCTGAGAGATCCGCGCCCGAGCAGAACACCCGACCGGCCGAGCGCACCAGCACGGCGCGGGCCGCGTCGTCCTCGCCCGCCGCGGCCAGGTGCTGCGCGAGCTCGGAGACCAGCTGACGACTGAGGGCGTTGCGGTTGTGGTCGCTGTCGAGGGTGATGGTCGCGACGTCGTCGTCGACCTCGAGGTGGACGAGCTC
>JBEVGQ010000282.1:0-8384 GCA_040511655.1 Aeromicrobium sp.
CTGGAGAGGCTCGAGGCCCTGCGTCGGTGACGTCAGCGGCGCAGGGCCCCGCGCGTGAGCCTCGCCTCAGACCTGCGACGACACCCGCGCGTCGCGCATCATCCCGGTCGACGGGTGGCAGTTGACGTACTCGAAGGTCTGCTCCCTGCCGTCCGAGACCGACACCTCGTGGTAGAGCCGTAGCTTGTCGAGGTCGGCGGCCACCTTGAAGAAGGTCGTGAAGATGCGCAGGTGGGTCGGGTGGGACTCGGCCCAGCGCTCGAGCTTGTCGAGCGACGACCAGTGCCCGATGTTGTAGCTCTCGTCGAGCTCGTTGCCGTCGAGGTCGATGCTGCGCACGAAGCGGTTGCTGTAGCAGCCGACGTCGGCGCCGTTGTCGCGCAGGAAGTCCATCCCGGCCTGCAGCGTCGGCAGGATCTCGTCGATGTAGAGCGACCGCTCAGCCGCACCGGCCTCGATCCAGTCCTGGCCCGACCGGATGAGAGCGATGTTGTCGTGTCCGCGCACCACGACCCTCCCGCCCTCGGCCGGGTCTCCCGACACCACCGCGAGCTCACCGGCGGCGGACATCCAGTCGGTCTGCGAGGCGGGGAACCGCTCACGCATCGAGCCCCAGTAGCCGTGCTCGTTGATCTCGCCGCTCGTGCCGTCCATCACCGCGCCGACGCCCGGCAGCTGCTCCTGGAACGCGTACAGCGTCTCGAACTGCTCGGCGCGCGGTGCCACGATCTCGCGGAAGTAGCCAAGCCCCTCGGTGAGGCGGTCGTCGGACGTCCACCAGCCGCCGACCTCCTCCGACCGCATCCAGCGGCAGTAGGCCGCCGGGTCCGTCCAGTAGCCCACGACCATCAGGTTGTGGTGGTCCTGGTCGTCGACGTGATGGGTGAGGTCGTGGTGCGACGGGCCGTCGGGGGCGTCGAAGCTGTCCACGATGTGCCGCATCGCGGCGAGCGCGGCCGGCCGCTGGTCGTCGGCGGCGTACTGCACGCCGAGGTAGGCCATGACGACCTGCTGCAGCGAGCTGTCCGACCGCCCGACGTACATCGGGAACGGCGGCTCGTAGCTGTCGGGGACACGGCGCGTCAACGTGCGCGGGCAGGTCAGATGGGTACCGATGGCAGATTCCATGATGGTTCCTCCTGTGGTGGGCCTCGTGGACGGCGGCCGCTGTCGAGCAATCATCCAACATGTCAGCGCTCGTTGACATGATTGCCGATGCACCGGGTACGGATCGTCAACGACGTGCCACGGAATGCACAGTCGACAGCGCTTGACCCCTGCGGTTCCGGGCATCAGGCTGGTCCGATGACCCGAGCGGCCGCCATCGACACGGCGCTGCTCCCTGCCCCCGATCGGGTCGACTTCTGGCGAAGCTCCGTCTGCGACAGCTTCGTTCCCCTCGCGGTCGAGCCGCGCGAAGGCCCGCTCCGCGGACGGCTCGACGGCGGCGACGTCGCCGAGACCCGGTTGCGCCGCATCCGAGCCACGTCGCACTCCTTCGCCCGGCGCGCCGACGCGATCCGGCGAGGCGACCCCGAGGTGCTCCACCTGCTGCGGCTGGACCACGGCCGTGCGGACGTGGAGCAGGACGGCCGTGTCGCGTCGCTAGAACCCGGCGATCTGGTGCTCTACGACAGCTCACGGCCGTTCCAGGCGCAAACCCGATCCGACTTCCAGTTCACGGTGTGCCTGCTCCCCAAGCGCCTCCTGCCCGTCTCCGAGACCGTGCAGAAGGACCGGACGGCACGCCCCCTCGACGCCCGTACCGGCGTCGGCGCGGCGACCACGACGCTGCTCACCTCGCTGTCGCAGATCGCCACCGAGACCACGCCCACCCAGGAGCTCGCCCTCCAGCACGCCATGGCCAGCATGTACGTCGCGCTGATGGCCGACGACGACCAGACGGCCCACCCGGGCTCGGTGCACCTGTCGCTCGCGAAGTCCTTCGTCGCCCGTCATCTGGGCGATCCCGCGCTGTCCCCCTCCGACGTCGCCCAGGCGTGCAGCATCTCGCTGAGCCACCTGCATCGCCTGTTCGCCGACGACGAGCGCACCGTGGCCGGGCACATCCGCGAGCAGCGTCTCCAGGGCGCCTACCGCGATCTCACCTCGGGCCCGTCGACCGAGCCGGTCGGCGATATCGGCCGACGCTGGGGCCTGCCCGATCCGGCGCACTTCACCCGGGCCTTCAAGCGCCGCTTCGGCATGACGCCCGGCGAGCTTCGCCACAGCCGCTGACGAGACGCTGGATCAGGGCGTGGCCCTCAGCGCCGGGAACTGGTCGTCGCGCCACTCGAGCGAGGACACGCCATGCCCGTCTGCCATCGCGACCTCACGCCCGCGCAGTTCGACCCGCCGGATCTTGCCCGACACGGTCTTGGGGAGGTCGAAGAACTCGATGCGCCGCACCCGCAGGAACGGGGCGAGGTTCTCGCGGGCGTGGCACAGGATCTCGAAGGCCGTCTGCTCCGTCGGCTCCCAGCCGGGAGAAAGGGCGATGTAGGCCTTCGGCACCGCGAGCCGCACGGGGTCGGGTGCGGGGACGACCGCAGCCTCGGCGACGGCTGGGTGCTCGATCAGCACGCTCTCGAGCTCGAACGGGCTGATCTTGTAGTCGGATGCCTTGAAGACATCGTCGGTCCGGCCCACGTAGGTGATGTAGCCGTCCGCGTCGACCGTCGCCACGTCTCCCGTGTGGTAGAAGCCGCCGGCCATGGCCTCGGCGTTGCGCTCGACGTCGCCGTGGTAGCCCGACATCAGCGGGAGCGGGCGCCCGTGCTCACCCTCGAGGTCGAGGCAGATCTCGCCCTCGGAGCCGGCCTCGTGGAGGCGCTCCCCCGTCACCGGGTCGACCAGGACGACCGGCACCCCCGGCAACGGACGTCCCATCGACCCGGGCTTGACCGGGGCGCCGGGCGTGTTGCCGATCGCGGCCGTCATCTCGGTCTGCCCGAATCCGTCGCGCAGCGTCAGACCCCACTTCGCGCGCACCTGCGCGATGACCTCGGGGTTGAGCGGCTCGCCGGCGCCGATGATCTCCCTCAGCGTGCCCGGCCCGGCGCTCAGGTCGGCGTTGATCAGCATCCGCCACACCGTCGGCGGCGCGCAGAAGGTCGTGACACCGTGCTGCCTGAGCCTGGCCAACAGGCCCGCAGCGTCGAACCGCTCGTAGTTGTAGACGCAGATCGTCGCCTCGGCGATCCACGGCGCGAAGAAGCACGACCACGCATGCTTGGCCCAGCCGGGAGACGAGATGTTGAGATGGACGTCTCCCGGACGAAGACCGAGCCAGAACATCGTCGTCATGTGCCCCACCGGGTAGGACACCTGGGTGTGCTCGACCAGCTTCGGACGGCTGGTGGTTCCCGACGTGAAGTAGAGCAGCAGCCGATCATCCGGCCGCGTCTCGGGATGCGGCAGGGCGACTTCGTCCTCGGATGCGGCGTCGGCGTAGTCCAGCCACCCGTCGACGGGGCCGCCCACGACGATCCTCGTGAAGTCGCCCTGGACGTCGTCGAACTTGGCCGTGTCGGAGGCGTTGCAGATCACGTGCCGAGCCGCGCCTCGCTCGACCCGGTCCTGCAGGTCGCTCGACCCGACCGCGGTCGTGGTGGGCATGATCACGGCGCCGAGCTTCATGACCGCGAGCATCGATTCCCAGAGCTCGAGCTGGTTGCCCAGCATCACGATCACGGAGTCGCCCGATCGGACCCCCTTGGCCGCCAGCCACCTACCGACCTGGTTCGAGCGGCGACGCATCCGGTCGAACGAGGTGTCGCTGCCCGTGCCGTCCTCCTCGAGGATGATCAGCGCCGTGGCCTCGTTGCCGGTCGCGATCGCGTCGAACCAGTCGGTGGCCCAGTTGAACGTCTCGCCCAGCTCGGGCCACGAGAACTCGCGGACGGCGGCCTCATGGTCGCCGGCGAGCGCCAGCATCTGGTCGCGGGCAGCGCGATACGTCTCGGTGTTACCGGTCATCGTTCACCTTCGGGTCGATGGGCGCCGCCGTGGCGGCGCGGGTCACGGGTCAGATCAGGGCGGCAAGCTCGCGGCGCGAGCGGACGGCGGTCTGCTGGGCGTGCAGGCGGTGGACGAGCGCCGAGAGCACCAGTCCGGCGACCAGCCACATGGTCGCGAGGGTCATGATCGAAGCCCGACGGTAGTACCAGAGCGTGTCGGCCGGGAACGAGCCGATCTCGTTGACGGTCGGCATCAGGTTGCCGATCACCGTCATCGCCATCAGGTAGGCGAGGATGCCGACGATGATCCCGCGGTAGGCGTGGCCGACGGACAGCCGGCGCGCCAGGACCGTCGCGGCCACGGCGATCCCGATCGAGATCACCATGAAGGCGAAGTACTCGACCGTGCGCGCGCCCAGCGTGTCGGGATCGCCGACGGACGGCGGGTTCGGCGGGTACTTGAGGAACGGCACCACGGCCACGCTCACGAATCCGACGCCGGCGACGAGCGCCGTCGACAGCTCGGGGCGCAACCGCCCGAAGCGGCCCAGCGCGAAGGCCGATACCAGTGCGACGGTCCCCCCGAGCGCCACGGACAGACCCAGCGTCGCCGTCAGCAGCCCCCACGTCGACTGGGTGTCGCGCGAGATGACCGTCCCACCCTCCTCGTGGTGGTGCGGTGCCATGGACTCGTCGTGCGAGTGAGCGGCAGCGGGTGCCGCGGCGCTGCCGGCCTCCTCGACGGCGATGGCCACATCGATCTGGGGCTCACCCACGACGTACGCCACCGAGAAGGTGAACAGTCCTGCGACGACTCCCGCGAGCAGACCGCGGACGAGGAAGGAACGAGGTGTCATGGGGTGCCTTTCGAGGAGGGGCCGGCCGCAGGTCAGTGGCAGGGGAAGCCGAGCAGGTGACGGCCGTCGTGCACCCACTCGTGCACGGCGTTGCCCGACGGGATCGAGACGATGCCCTGATCGGCGCTGATGAAGAACAGCACGATCGCGGCGGTCACGAAGACGAACAAGGCCCAGGGGGCGAGCTGCGCGACCGGGATCGCGGGGATGTCGACGTCGATGTCGGGTGTGGCGATGGCTTGGCTCATGGCGATGCTCCTGGTGATGAGGTGTGTGGCGGGTGGGTGGTCAGCGGGCGGGATCGATCGCGATCGGGTCGTGGTGCGGCTCGTGGTGATTGGCCGTGGCCGTCGTGGCGAGCACGTGGGCCGTCCGCTCGTCGAGGCTCGACCGCGGCAGGTCGCCCGACCGGGCCATCACGACCTCGAGCGCCGTGAGCCAGTGGACGTAGTACGACCAGTCGGAGACCGTCGTCCCCCCACCCGCCTCCCACTCGTCGATCGACGCGATCAGGGCCGCCTGGAACTCGTCCCACGTGAAGCGTCCGGCCTGATGACCTGCCACGGCCATGGCGAAGGCGCGGATCTCCCACGGCTCCTCGAACGCCATCTCGCCGGCGCGGCCGCCCGGGGTGTCGCACACCAGGTCCTCGACCAGGCGGCGCGCGGCCTCGACGTCGTGCGACCGCGTGCGGAGTGCGGCAGTCATGCCGGGGCCCCGACCGGGGCGGTGGGTCCCACGCCGATCATCGAGTCGCGGGTCACGAGCGCAGCCAGCTGCTCCTCGCTCCACCCGTCGGTGCCGGTGGGACGCTCGGGGAGCACCCAGTAGCGCAGCTCGGAGCTGGAGTCCCAGATGCGGATCTCCTTCGAGTCCGGGACGTCGAACCCGAAGTCACGCGACAGCACCGTGCGCGGCTCGCGGACGATCGCGGCGCGATACTGGGGATCCTTGTACCAGTTGGGCGGAAGGCCCAGGACCGGCCACGGGTAGCACGAGCAGAGCGTGCACACGATCGCGTTGTGCACCTCAGGGCCGTTCTCGACGACGACCATCTCCTCGCCCTGGAGGCCCGAGATGCCCAGCTCCTTGCAGGCCTCGGACGTGTTCGCGACCAGGCGGGCGCGGAAGTCCGGATCCGACCAGGCCTTGGCCACGACCTTGGCACCGAGCTGGGGGCCCACCTCGTGCTCGTAGATCTCGACCATCCGGTCGACCGCCTCGGGGCTCATGATGCCGGCCTCCGTCAGGAGGGACTCCAGCGCCTTGACGCGGGCGGTGATCTCGGCGGGCGTGCGGGGGGTGTCGCTCATGATGCGGCTCCTTCGGTCGTGGCGAGCTCGAGGTAGGGGTCCCAGGCGTCGAAGTAGACGCTGGCGTTGGGGTCGGCCGTCTCGTCGCCCCACAGCTCACGGCTCGTGAACTTGACGGTGTAGAGGTGCTCCGGGTTCTCGCCGAGGCCGTTGCCGGCGCTGTCGGGGTAGATCGTCGCGCCGTGGGCGGCCGTGACGACCCCGACGCACCCGCGGACGTAGCGGGCGCGACGGGTGTGCCCGAAGGGACTGTCGCGCTTGACCCGCACCACGTCGCCGACCGCGAAGCGGGCGATCTTGTCGGTGGGGCGGTCGGCCGGCGCACCGGCAGGCACGACGGCGTTGATGAAGTCGACGAGCTCGGGATTCGACTCGACGACGGGCAGCGGCGCGTCGGGGTTCTCGAGATAGTGCTGCGTGCGACGCTCCAGCTCGTCGAGGTCGAGCTGGCCCGTGCGCTCACCGTGGTGCTCGATCGTGTGCACCCAGTGCTCGTAGTAGGGCGACTTCAGGTAGACGGCCGGGTCGATCTTCTCGATGCCGTGACGGAACTCGTCGACGCCGAAGAACCCTGCTCGGAAGCAGAGGGCGAACATCGGGAAGACCCGCTTCTCCCACTCGGCCCGGAACACGGGCTCGTCGGCGGGGACGTCGACGGTGCCGATGCCATCGGTGCCACCCAGGTCGAATACGCCGTTCATGCGATCACTCCTTCACGATGCGGCGCCGGGAAGGTCCCGACCGCCTGTTCCACTGCGTGCGCGACCCGCAGGACCGTCGCGTCGTCGTGGTGCTTGCCGACGACCATGAGCCCCACCGGCAGGCCGTCGACGACGCCGGCCGGCACCGAGCAGGCCGGGTGCCCCGTGACGTTGAAGGGCGCCGTGTTGCCGAGCATCTCCAGCGCGCGGCCCAGCTGTTCCTCCAGGGGCGCACCAGCCGCCGGGAGCACCGTCGAGCGCATCGGCGTGGTGGGCAGCACGAGCACGTCGAATCGAGACAGCTGCTCGTCGTAGGCGGCCGTCAGCCGCGGCACCAGGTTCTGCGCCATCGCGTAGTGCTTGCCGTGGTGACGTGTGAGGGCGTAGCGCCCGGCCATCAGCACGAGCTTGACGGTCTCGGAGAACTGCGACGGGTCCTCCCGCCAGCGCCGGCCGTAGAAGTCGATCTGCTCGGGGTCGTAGAGACCCTTGTAGTTCATGCCGTACCCGTTGCCGTCGATCATCTGGCCCGTCGCGCCCTCGACGCTGATGACGTCCCAGATGGCCGAGCCGTGGAGGTGCCAGGGGATCGAGACCTCATCGGCCTCGACTCCCGCTCCTGCGAGGGCCGCGACGGCGGCACGCACGGTCTCGTCGACCTGTGGCTCGGACTCGGCGCGCCCGAACCCCTCGGACAGCACGCCGACCCGGAGCCCGCGCGCCCCGAACCGCAGGGCACCTAGGTAGTCGGGCCGTGCGACGTCGGCGCCCTGGCGCGGGTCGAGCCCGTCGGGGCCGGCGAGCACACCCAGCATCAGGGCGGCGTCGGACACGCTGCGGGTGATCGGACCGACGTGGTCGATGCTCGACTCGATCGGGAAGGCGCCCGTGTAGGGCACCAGGCCGAAGGTGGGCTTGTGGCCCACGACCCCGCAGAACGACGCCGGGATGCGGATCGAGCCGCCCTGGTCGCCGCCATGGGCGAGGTCGACCTCGCCGGCGGCGACCAGCGCCGCGCTGCCGGCCGACGACCCGCCCGACGAGCGGTCGAGTGCCCACGGGTTGCGGACGGGACCGCCCCGAGCGGTGTGTGAGCCGCCCGAGAAGCACAGGTCCTCGCAGACCGCCTTGCCGATGACCGCGGCGCCTGCCTCCAAGAGCCGCGAGACGACCGTGGCGTCGCGCGAGGGCGTGTAGCCGTCGAGCATCGCCGAGCCGTTCATCATCGGGACACCGGCCACGGCGATGTTGTCCTTGACGGCGACGGTCAGGCCGTCGAGGGGGCCGCTGGCCGTCGGGCCGATGTCGGTGGTGACGTACCAGGCGTTCAGCGGGTTGTCGGCGTCGACGGGCCTGCTGCTGCTCCTCGTCGCTGCGGGACGGGCGCTCTCCGACTCGGCATGGAGCCCTTCGACGACCGACCACGAGCCCAGAAGTCCCGCTGCCGCCCCGGTGTAGACCGGCACCTCATGCTCGGCGATACCGAGGCGCTCGCTGACGGCCAAGGCCGTCAGCTCGTGCTCGGTGGGTGTCTCGATGCTCATCCACGCTCCT
>JBEVGQ010000283.1:0-5422 GCA_040511655.1 Aeromicrobium sp.
GCCGGCCCCGGTGCGTAGGTCGTCGACGTCGATCGTGACCGCGACGGTCGCAGCCAGCCCACCGGCTTGGGGCAGCGACTCGGTAGGCAGATGATTGATGAGTTCGGCGAACGCGTGGCCCATCTTCTGCTCGCGGGGCAGGTTGGTCCAGTCGTCGGCTCCCATCCCGGCCGCGGCTGCGGCCCAGGTGGTGCGGCGTGGGGCGATGATGCCCTCGATCGCGGCACGCAGGATGTCGCCGTCGGTGTCACCGAGGACGAACGTGCCGCCGGTGGTGCCGTCACCACGCCGACCCATGCGGAACCGGGTGCGGGCGCGAGCTCGTTCTTCTTGACGGCGTAGCTGTTCGCCGAGGTGCTCGTCGAACCCGTCGGGGTCGATGACCTCGAGCACCCGGTTGGCCAGGCGTTGCAGACCGTCGAGGTCGTGCTCGGACGCCAACGCGACCAGGTGCGTCTCGGCGTCATCACGGGGTTGTTCGTCGACCCAGTCGGGCAGGGCGTCGATGGCCTTGATGATGATCGACGCCTGCTCGGTCGATAACCGTCCGGCAGCCCACGCTGCACGGGTCGCCTCGCACCCGTCGCCCCGGGACATGCCGACCAGCCTGGACGCAGCACCCTTGCCCATGTTCGCCGTCGCCGCCAACCACGCGGTGGTCGACGTGGCACCGTCATCCTTCGGCAACCCCATGTCATCAGCACAGCCAGCCAGCCGCGACAGGACTGCGTCCAACGCAGTACGTGCCGTCTGCGCAGCGACGACGACCTCACGCACCTCGCCGCTGGTCAACCGCCACGGCTCGAGGCCGGCGAGGTCATCGGCCAACGACGACAGCTGCTCGACGATCACCACACCACCCCCACAGCCTCGGACTAGAACACCCGTTCGACTGTTTCCAGACTAGAACCCGCTACTGACACGTGCCAGGGACAGTCCACAGCGACTACGGCACGCGCAAGAAGGTCACGGCGAAGTCGGCCTCGTCGGAGAAGGGCACCAGGTCCCAGGTCGCGAAGCGCTGCTCCAGCACCAGTCCGGCATCCGCGACGGCGGAGTCGAAGTCGGCCAGCGACAGCTCGCGGTCGGTCGCGAAGCCGAGCACGATGCGTCCGCCCGGACGCACGTGGTGACGCAGCGACTCCAGCACGAGCCCCTCGGTGCCGGGCGCCACGAACACCATGACGTTGCCGGCGACGACGGCCACGTCGAACGGCTCCTCGTCGAGGTCGAGGCGGCTCAGGTCGCCCACGAGCCAGCGCGGGCCGGGGTGGTCGTCCTGCGCCGCGGCGATCAGTACCGGATCGGCGTCGACGCCGACGACCGTGTGCCCGCGCTCGTGCAGCACCGCCCCGAGACGTCCGGGGCCGCATCCGGCGTCGAGCACCCGCGAGCCCGGAGGCACGATCGCGTCGATCAGCCGGGCCTCGCCTCCGAGGTCGGCTCCCTGCGCGGCCAACGTGCGAAATCGGTCGACGTACCACTGCGAGTGGCCGTCCTTAGTGTCGGTGAACCAGCGCGGAATGTCGGTCATCGGCCCATCGTCCTCCAGGCGTACGCTGCGCTGGTGAACGACTCCCGCAACGGCGTGGCCTTCGGCGCTGCTGCCTACCTGTGCTGGGGGTTCTTCCCGCTGTACTGGCCGCTGCTCGACCCGGCGAGCTCGCTCGAGGTGCTGGCCCACCGGTTCGTGTGGTCGATGGTGTTCGTGCTCGTGGCGATCACTGCGATGGGCAAGTGGCCGGCCTTCCGGACGATCGCCCGCGACCGCCGCCTGATGCTGATCCTCACCGGCGCCTCGGTGACGATCGCGGTCAACTGGGGCGGCTTCATCTACGGCGTCACCAACGGGCACGTCATCGAGACGTCGCTCGGGTACTTCATCAACCCGCTCGTGACGGTGCTGCTCGGCGTCTTCGTGCTCAAGGAGACGCTGCGACCCGTGCAGTGGGTGGCCATCGCGATCGGGGCGTCGGCCGTCGTCGTCCTGACCGTCGACTACGGACGGTTGCCGTGGATCGCGCTGATCGTCGCGGCGTCCTTCGCCATCTACGGCTTCCTCAAGAAGAAGGCCGACCTCGGGGCGTTTGAGGGTCTCGGCATGGAGACCGCGATCCTGTTCCCGGTCGCACTGGCGTTCCTCGTGGTCCTGCAGGTGCGCGGCGACCTCGCATTCGGCCACGAGGGGCCGGGCAACGTCGTCCTGCTGATCGGCACCGGCGTCGTGACGGCCATCCCGCTGCTGCTGTTCGGGGCGGCGGCCACCCGGCTCTCGCTCACCACGATCGGCCTGCTGCAGTACCTGGGCCCCATCATCCAGTTCATCGTCGGGCTGACGATCTTCCACGAGGACATGACCGGTGCCCGCTGGGCCGGCTTCGTCCTGGTGTGGCTGGCGCTGGTCGTCTTCACCCTCGACGCGATCAACAGCCGCCGCAAGCTCGTGCGCCACGCAACAGAAGCCGCCCCGATCTAGACCACCCAACCCGCGGACGCCGACATCCCCACCATGGGCCGAGCGAGCGCAGCGAGCGAAGGCAGGCGCCCAGGCGAAGCCTGGCAGCGGCGACGAAGGAGCCGCGCGCCAGCGCGCCTTCAGCCGAGGCGGGTCGCGACGGTGTCGCAGAGCTCCTGCAGGGCCGCCCGTGCCGGCGACTCGGGCAGCGTGGCGAGCAGAGCGCTCGCCGCGTCGGCCTCGGCCTGGACGTACGACCGCGCCTCGTCGAGCGCGGGGTGCGCGCGCAGCAGGGTGAGTGCCTCGGCGTGCTCGGCGTCGTCGGTCAGCGGCTTCGACAGCAGGACCCGCAGGCGTTCGCTCTCGGGATCGGTGGAGCGCAGGGCGATCAGTGTCGGCAGGGTCGGCACACCCTCGCGCAGGTCGGTGCCGGGCGTCTTGCCCGACTCCCCCGTCTCGCTGGCGACGTCGATGACGTCGTCGGCGAGCTGGAAGGCGGCCCCGATGCGCTCGCCGAACTCGGTGAGCGTCTGCTGGACGTCGGCCGGCGCGCCGGCCATCATCGCCCCGAAGCGGGCGGCGGTCGCGATCAGCGAGCCGGTCTTGTCGGCCACGACGCCGAGGTAGTGCGCGAGGGCGTCCTCGTCGTCGTCGGGCCCGACCGTCTCGCGGATCTGGCCCTGCACCAGACGCGAGAACGTGCGCGCCTGGATGCGGACGGCATCGGGGCCGAGGTCGGAGACGAGGTCGGACGCCTGCGCGAACAGGAAGTCGCCGATGAGGATGGCCACCGAGTTGCCCCAGCGCGAGTTGGCGCTGGCCGCACCGCGACGGATGGCGGCCTCGTCCATGACGTCATCGTGGTACAGCGTGGCGAGGTGGGTCAGCTCGACGACGACGGCCGAGCGGGCCACCTCGGGACGTGCCGGGTCGCCGAACTCGGCGGCCAGCACGACCAGCAGAGGACGGAAGCGCTTGCCTCCGGCGTTGAGCAGGTGCGCCGCGGCCTCGGCGACGAGACGGGTCGGGCTCTCGACGGCCGAACCCAGCTGGCGCTCCACCTCGTCGACACCGGCCGTCACCCGTGCCTCGAGAGCAGCGTCGGTGAAGGAGACACCCAGAGTGGACACGCGGATCTCCTTGAACGGTCAGCGTCGAACGGCTCGAACGGTCAGCGCACGAAGGCGCCCGCGTGCTGGGCCAGGTCCAGCAGCGGTCCCGGAATGATACCGAGGCCGACCGTACCCGCCACAGCGACGACGATGACCACCGTAGTGAAGGCGCTGGGGACCGCGACCGTCGGCCCTTCGCCCACCGGGTCGGTGAAGAACATCAGGACGATGACGCGCACGTAGAAGTAGGCGGCCAGGGCGCTGACGAGCACGCCGATCACGACCAGCCACCAGAACCCACCGGAGTAGGCGGCGCTGAACACGCCCCACTTGCCGATGAAGCCGCCGGTGAGCGGGATGCCGGCGAACGAGAGCATGAACACCGCGAACGAACCGGCCAGCACCGGCGAGGTCTTGCCGAGACCGGCCCACTTCGACAGGTGCGTCGTCTCGCCGCCGGAGTCGCGCACCAGCGTCACGACCGCGAAGGCGCCGATCGACGACAGGCCGTAGACCGCGAGGTAGAACAGGACGCTCGACACCGACGTGACGCGGTCGGAGCCGGCGACGCCCGCGTAGACGCCGACGAAGCCGACCAGCAGGAAGCCCGCGTGGGCGATCGACGAGTAGGCCAGCATGCGCTTGACGTCGGTCTGCGAGATCGACACGACCGCGCCGAGGAACATCGTGATGATCGCGATGGCCACGATCGTCGGGCGCCAGTCCCACGACGATCCGCCGAAGGCCACGAAGAACACGCGCAGCAGGGCCATGAAGGCCGCCGCCTTGGTGCCTGCGGCCATGAACGCGGTGACGGGGGTCGGGGCGCCCTGGTAGACGTCTGGGGTCCAGGTGTGGAACGGGGCCGCGCCGATCTTGAACAGCAGGCCGACGGCCATGAGCGCGATCGACGCGAGCAGCATCGTCTCGCTGCCGGTGCGGCTGGTCACCGCGGTGTCGATCGCCGACAGCTCGAAGCTGCCGGCGTAGCCGTAGGCCAGCGCGATGCCGTAGAGGAAGAAGACCGACGAGAAGGCGCCGAGCAGGAAGTACTTGAGCGCCGCCTCCTGGCTCAGCAGACGGCGACGACGCGCGAGACCGCACAGGATGTACAGCGGCAGGCTCAGCACCTCGAGCGCGACGAACATCGTCAACAGGTCGTTGGCCGTGGCGAACAGCATCATGCCGACCAGCGCGAACAGTGCCAGCGGGAACACCTCGCTGTGTTCGAGGCGACGCTGGACGGCGTCGGCCTCGGCGGCCGAGCCCGGTGCGTCGGCAGCGCGTCCGGTGAAGGCACTCAGCCCGCCGTCGAGCCGGCGCTCGGCGAACAGCAGCATGCTGAGCAGGCCGAAGACCAGCAGGATGCCCCAGGCGAAGACGCCCGGACCGTCGACCGACAGGGCACCCTCGGCGGCGATCTGGCCGCGGGCCGTGAGCGCGGACTCGACGCGGTCGAGGTCGGTGTAGACCCACACGGTGTCGGCCAGCGCGGCGACGATCGCGACGCACGCCAGCACGGTCTGGGCCGCGAAGCGCGAGGCTCGCGGCCAGAACGCCTCGACCAGCACCCCCACGACGGCCGCGCCCGCGATGATCAGCAGCGGGGCGAGCAGGGAGTACTCGATGTCGGGGGCGGGGATCGGCGGCAGCTCGGCCGACATCAGCGATGCACGCATCAGTGACCGCCTTCCTCTGCTGTCGGTGCTTGGTCTGACGACTCAGCGATCGGCGTGGGGGTCTTGGGCGTCGGATCGCTCTTGCCGATGTGCGTGACGACGGCGTCGACGGCCGGGTTGATCGCCGAGAGAACGGGCTGCGGGAAGAAGCCGAGACCGATGATCAGCATGATCGC
>JBEVGQ010000284.1:0-4666 GCA_040511655.1 Aeromicrobium sp.
GCGGTCTCGTACTTGAACTTGCCGTAGTCCATGAGACGGCAGACGGGCGGACGAGCTGTGGGCGCCACCTCGACGAGATCGAGATCGGCTTCCGCCGCCAGTCGCAGGGCATCTTCGATACGAACGATGCCGACCTGTTCACCGCCAGGACCGACGAGGCGTACTTCGGGCACTCGGATTCGGTCGTTGACGCGCAGCTCTGTGGTGATGGATCCTCCTGGAGTCGTGTGGAGGGCCACGGACTGAGAAACAAAAAAAGTGGCCCCCGTACGAAACGGACGCCACCGACCACGCATTCCCTCGCAGCGCGAGCACAACACGTAACCACAGTTCTCGTGAGCACGGTGTGCACCGCAGACAACAAGAACCGCATACCCCGTGATCAGGAACCACGCAGGTGGGAGGTGGACCTCCACTTCGGCCTCAAGGCTATCAGGACGGGGCGGATATCCACAAAAGCGACACGTAGCCTTCACGAAACACGATGGAATCGGTTCGGCAAACTGGTCAGACGACGATGGACGCATGCTGTGGCGCGTGCGGACGACCCTCGTGGACAGGCCGGGGATCCTGGCCGAGATCGCGCTGGCCTGTGGCCGCGCGGAGGTCAACATCCTGGGCCTGCAGGTCTTCCCCACCAGTCCGCGGGTGACCGACGAGCTCGTCGTCAGCGCCCCGGAGGGCTGGACCGACGTCATGGTGGCCGAGCTCTTCGAGAGCGTGGGCGGGTCGGACGTGTCGGCGACCCGCGTCGGCGACGCATCAATCGCCGACGCCACGACCCGCTACCTGCGTGGTCTGCACGAGGTGCTGGAGGACGGTCGCGACATCTCGGACGTCCTGCACGAGCTGCTCGAGACCGAGCCCCCGGACGTCGCCGACTACGCCGGTCACGACGTGCTGGTGCTGAGCAGGCGCAGCGGATCCGAGCTGAGGATCAGCCGCGCGGTGCCGTTCACCGACGTCGAGCGCGCCCGGGCGCAGGCACTCATGTCGCTCGTCGGCGACGCCGGCGCGGACGTCCCCCTGATCGTCCCGTCGAGCCGCGACGCGGTGCCGGTGGTCCGCGTCGCGAGCCTGACCGACATCGAGTCGGTGTCGGCGATGCACGAGCGGTGCAGCATCGACACGCTCTACGAGCGCTACCAGGTGCCGCTCAAGATGCCGATGACCACCCGGATGGTCCGGCGTCTGGTCGCGCCCGACCAGGGGACGGCGCTGGTGGTGCAGGTCGGCACCGACGTGGTGGGCCACGGCGTGCTCGAGCTGGTCGACGAGACCTGGACGTTCCAGCTCATCGTCGAGGACGCCTGGCAGAAGCGGGGGCTCGGCACGCGGCTGATGCGCCTGGCTGCGGGGCACGCCAAGGACGCGGGCGCGGCACGCCTGACGTTCGTCACGGCGGGGTCGAACGACCGACTGTTGCGCGCCGTCGGACGTGCCGGCTTCGTGGCGCGCGTCGAGCGCCACGACGGCAACGTGCACATCACGGTGCCCCTGCGCGAGGTGCGGTCGATCGCCGCTACGGGGAGTGGCTGATCCAGGCGAGGCCGACGTCACTGCTCACGAGCCGGTGGCCGGCAGCGAGGTGCTGGACGTCGTCGTGCTCGATCACCGAGAACGACGGTGCCGCCAGGTCGAGCAGGATGGCCGAGGCGCCCTCGTCGAGCGCGGCCAGGGCCGCGTCCCTGCCGAGCACCGGCACCGGGCGGGCCTGCGGGTCCCACCCCGTCATCGCGGCGACGCTGCTGAAGGCCAGCAGCGCCTGACGTCCGTCGGCACCGGTCATCAGCACGGCCGCCATGTCGGCGTTCTTGTCGCCCTCGACCGGCACGTCGCCCAGCAGCGGGACGATCGGCACGAACACGCGCGCCTCGGGCAGGGCCTGCAGCACGGCGATGTCATCGCCGAGCGCCTGGGCCAGGCCCGCGTCGACCGAGCCGTCGTCTCCGGGGAACTGGGGGCTGGCCAGCGAGCGGCCGTGGTCGCCTGTCATCGCGGCACCCGGGCGCGGAGGTAGGCCACGGCCTCGCGGGCGTACCTGCCGCCGTCGCTGCCCTGGATCGCGAAGAGCATGACGCGCTCGTCGTCGGTGGTGACGAGGGTCGGCCACGGGGCCCCCTCGTTCATCGCGAAGCCCTGGATCTCGTGCCACGAGACGTCGTGCCGGCGATATCCGTTGACGACCTCGACGCCCTCCTCGCCCGCCACGACGACGCTGCGGCCGATGCCGTGCAGCAGCGCCAGCACCGCCACGATGATGATCCACAGCGTGACGGTCTCGGCCGTCGTGAAGTAGATCTCGTCGGGGAGCGCGAACGCGATCACCGCCGTGAGCACCAGCATGATGACCGCGACGGCGTAGGCCACGATGCGCGCTCCGCCGGGGCGGAAGGTCCTCTGGTCGGTCACGGCGAGCTCAGATCCGGCACGCGAGGATGTCGGTGACCAGGATGCCGCGGGCGCCGAGCCCGTAGAGCTCGTCCATGACCTTCTGGGCAGTGTCGCGAGGCACCATCGACCGCACGGCGACCCAGCCCTCGCGGTGCAGCGGCGAGACGGTCGGCGACTCGATGCCGGGCGTCAGCTCGACGGCCTTGTCGACCTGGTCGACCGTGATGTCGTAGTCCATCATCACGTACGTGCGGGCGACGATGACGCTGTCGAGCCGGCGCTTGAACACCTCGAAGCCGGCCGGACCCGGGGCGTCCCTGCGGGTGATCAGCACGGCCTCGGACGACAGGATCGGGTCGCCGAACACCTCGAGGTCGGCCTGGCGCAGGGTGCTGCCGGTCTCGACGACGTCGGCGATGGCGTCGGCCACGCCCAGGCGGATCGACGACTCGACCGCACCGTCGAGGCGGACGACGTCGGCGCTGATGCCTCGCTCGGCGAGGTAGGTGCCGACGATGCCCTCGTACGACGTCGCGATGCGCAGGCCTGCGAGGTCGTCGACGCTCGAGAGCGCGCCCACCGGACCTGCGAAGCGGAACGTCGACGCGCCGAAGCCGAGCGTCATGCACTCGTCGGCGTGGGCACCGGAGTCGAGGAGCAGGTCGCGGCCCGTGATGCCGACGTCGAGCGTCCCCTCCCCCACGTAGATCGCGATGTCGCGCGGGCGCAGGTAGAAGAACTCGACGTCGTTGTCGGGGTCGAGGGTGACGAGGTCCTTGGAGTTGCGACGCTGCCGGTAGCCGGCCTCGGTCAGCATCAGGGCCGCGGCCTCGGAGAGGGCGCCCTTGTTGGGGACGGCGATCTTGAGCATGGGGTGTCTCTTTCGCAGGATCTGGCTGGTCGGAGCCGCGAGGCTCCTCAAGGGGACGGGCGAGGGCACGGACGAGCGTCAGCCGGAGAGCCGTGCCGGTCCGTCACAGATGCGAGTAGACGTCGTCGAGCGTCAGCCCGGAGGCGATCATCATGACCTGCGCGTGGTACAGCAGCTGGCTGATCTCCTCGGCGGTCCGCTCGGGTCCCTCGTGCTCGGCGGCCATCCACGACTCGGCGGCCTCCTCGACGAGCTTCTTGCCGATCGAGTGCACACCGGCATCGAGCTCGGCGACGGTGCGCGAGCCCTCGGGGCGTCGGGCTGCCTTGTCGGCCAGCTCGGCGAAGAGGTCGTCGAAGGTCTTCATCGCAGGTGAGTCTATCGGTGCGTCAGCCGAGGGTGCGCAGCACGTTCCAGGTGGACAGCGCCGCCTCGACCGCCTCGCGTCCCTTGTCCTCGCGGCTGTCGGCCAGACCGGCCCGATCGAGCGCCTGTGCCTCGTCGTCGGTCGTCAGCAGACCGAAGCCGATCGGCACGCCGGTGTCGAGAGCGACGCGGTTGAGCCCGTCGGTCGCGGCAGCGGAGACGTACTCGAAGTGGGGGGTGCCGCCGCGGATGATGACGCCCAGGGCGATGACGGCGTCGAAGCCCTGACGCGCGTACGCCTGGCAGATGATCGGAAGCTCGAACGAGCCCGGCGCACGCACGACCGTGACGTCGGTGACCTTGGCCTCGGCCAGGGCGGCCTGGGCGCCGGCGATCAGGCCGTCCATCACCTCGGTGTGCCAGCGCGACGCGACGATCGCGACGCGCGCGCCCTCGCCGTCGACGAAGATCGTGGGTGCTCCGTTGCCGCTCATGCCGTCACCTGCCTCAGAAGTTCACGGTGTGCAGATGCCGGCATGAGCCCTGCATCATGGGTCGCTCGCTGGCGCTCGCTCATGCTTCGTTCTCCTCGAGTCCGGGAAGGTCGTGGCCCATCCGCTCGGCCTTGGTCTGGAGGTAGCGCAGGCTGTCCTCGGTGGGGGCGATGACCAGCGGCAGACGCTCGCTGACCTTGACGCCATACGCCTCGAGCGCCGTCGTCTTGTCGGGGTTGTTGGTCAGCAGGCGCGCCGAGGTGACGCCGAGGTCGCGCAGGATCTGCGCACCGGCGGCGTAGTCGCGCTCGTCCTCGCCGAACCCGAGCTGCAGATTGGCGTCGACCGTGTCGCTGCCGGAGTCCTGCAGCGCATAGGCCTGCAGCTTGTGCAGCAGGCCGATGCCGCGCCCCTCGTGGCCCCGCAGGTAGACCACGATGCCGGCGCCCGCCGCGGTGATCTCGGTCATCGACAGCTCGAGCTGCGGGCCGCAGTCGCACCGACGCGAGCCGAACACGTCGCCCGTGAGGCACTCGGAGTG
>JBEVGQ010000285.1:0-2937 GCA_040511655.1 Aeromicrobium sp.
CTGATGACGAGCTTGGACGTGTCGATGCCGCGCTCGTTGAGGCCGTCGATCTCCTCGAACAGCACCTTGAGGTCGACCACGACGCCGTTGCCGATGACGGGGACGCACCCGGGGCTCAGGATGCCGCTCGGCAGCAGGTGGAGGGCGTACTTCTGGTCGCCGATCACCACCGTGTGGCCTGCGTTGTTGCCGCCGTTGAACTTCACCACGTAGTCGACGCGACTACCCAGGATGTCCGTGGCCTTGCCCTTGCCTTCGTCGCCCCACTGGGCTCCGACGATGACGACTGCGGGCATGGGATGCACCACCCTCACACATGCGACAAGCCCCGTTCTCGCGGGGCTCTGACCGGTTCACCCTATCGGAGATCGCGGTCGGGCGCGGCTACCCCGACTGCCGCGCGCGGTACGCGGCGACCGCGGCCCGGTTGCCGCAGGCCGTGCTGCAGAACCGGCGCGAGCGGTTGCGCGACAGGTCGAGCACCAGGCCGCGGCAGTCGTCGTCGGCGCACACCCCGAGCCGCGACATCTCGTCGGCGCGGATGACGTCGATCATGGCCATCGCCGTCTCGACCACGATGCGCGCGGCGAACGGCCGCTCGTCCTCGACGGCGTGCAGGTGCCAGTCCATGTCGCCGTGGCGGACGAGCTGGGGCAGGGCGCGGGCGTCGCGCAGCAGGGAGTTGACGAGCTCGACGGCGTCGTCGCGGCTGGCCGTGAGCAGCCGGCGCAGGACGGGACGCAGCTCGCGCAGCTCGTCGAGCTCGGCCTGGTCGGCGTCGAAGCGTCCGGTGTAGCCCTGCTCGGCGATGAACTCGGCGACCTGGTCGGTCGAGACGAGCGTGTCGGGCTGCTCGGCCGAGTTCGCGAGAGCCACGGCGGCCACGAGAGCCGCTTCGGTGTCATGAGCGAAGACCATGTTGACACCTTACAGCGCGCACTCTAATGTCACATGCCATGAGCGCGTTGACCCATGACATCGAGCACGCCAGCCCGTCCCGCACCTCGTCCGGGATCGCCTTCGCGGTGGCAGGAGCGGCGTCGTTCGCCATGTCGGGGCCGATCGCCAAGGGCCTCATCTCGGCGGGCTGGTCGCCCGGCTCGGCCGTGACCATCCGGGTGCTGCTCGCCGCCGCGATCCTCGCCGCACCGGCTGCCGTCTCGCTGCGCGGCCGCTGGCACCTGCTGCGCGCCAACCTGTGGCTCGTCGCCGCCTACGGCCTGGTGGCGGTGGCGGGCGTCCAGCTCGCCTACTTCAACGCGGTCGACCACCTGCAGGTCGGCGTCGCCCTGCTGATCGAGTTCACGTGCCCCGTGGCGGTGCTGGCATGGATGTGGTGGCGCCACCACCAGCGTCCGTCACCCCTCACCGCGATCGGTGCGGTGCTCGCGATCGCTGGCCTGTTCCTGGTGCTCGACCTGACGTCGGGAGCCGACATCGACCTGGTCGGGCTGGCCTGGGCGTTCGGCGCGATGATCTGCGCGGCCGTCTACTGGATCATGTCGGCCGACGAGGACAACGGCTTGCCCGGCATCGCGCTGGCCGCCGGCGGCCTGACGTTCGGCGGGCTCGCCCTGCTCGCCGGTGGCCTCGTCGGGATCATCCCCCTGGCCGCCTCGACCGGCGACGTCGAGCTCGCGGGCGCGATGTGGCCGTGGTGGGGTGCGGTGCTGCTGCTCGGCACCGTCACCGCCGGGCTCTCGTACGTCCTCAGCATCGAGGGCAGCCGCCGGCTCGGATCGCGCCTCGGATCGTTCGTCGGGCTGGCCGAGGCGGTCTTCGGCGTCGCGTTCGCGTGGCTGCTGCTCGCCGAGACGCCCCGGGTCGTCCAGCTGATGGGTGGCGCACTGATCCTGCTCGGCGTCGTCGGGGTCAAGCTCGGAGAGCCCCGCGTCGACGCGGCTGCGCCGGCGGGCACCGCGCCGTAGGGTTCGGGAGTGCCCTCTCTCCTCGCCATCGCCAACGCCGACGCCGGCAGCTCGGACGACGCTGCGGTGGACGAGGTCGTCAGCGCGCTGCAGGCCGAGGTCGACGTCGAGCTCGTCCGCACGTCCAGCCCCGACGACCTCGCCGAAGCCCTGGCGGCCCGTCCCGACCTCGACGGTGTCGTCGTGCTCGGGGGCGACGGCAGCCTGCACGCGATCGTCCAGGCCCTGCGCGACGCGGGGCGGCTGGACGTCGTCGTCGGCCTGGTGCCGCTGGGCACCGGCAACGACTTCGCGGCCACCCTGGCGCTGCCGGCCACGCCGGCCGAGGCCGCCCAGGTGATCGCGCGCGGTCGTACGCAGGCCATCGACCTGGTCGTCGACGGCCACGGCGGCGTCGTGGTCAACGCAGCCCACATCGGCATCGGCGCCGAGGCCGCGGCGGCCGCCCGGCCCTGGAAGAAGGCGCTCGGCCCGGTCGGCTACGCCGTGGGCGCGGCGCTCACGGGCCTCAAGGGCCTCACGACGCCCGGCGCCCGGCTGCGCATCACGGTCGACGGCGAGACCCTGACCCGCAAGGAGCCCGTCATCCAGGTGGCCGTCGGCAACGGCCGTTACGTCGGCGGAGGCGCACCCCTGCTGCCGCGGGCCGATCCGTCCGACGGCCTGATCGACGTCTCGGTGTCGTACACCGAGTCGCCGCGGCGACGCATCGCCTACGCGTTCAGCGTCCGGCGAGGTGAGCACCACCGCCGCGACGACGTGGTCTACCTACGGGGCACCTCGGTCGAGGTGCGGGGCGACGCCTTGCGCTGCACCAGCGACGGCGAGCTCAGCGAGGCGTCCGCGCGCCACGCCTGGAGCATCGAGCCAGGCGCACTCACGATGTACGTCCCCTGACCCACCCGCTGCGGTTACCGCGAGCGGACGACGTCAGGCCGTGCGGGTGACGAGCTCGGCGTAGGCCTCGGGGCTCGACTCGTGCAGGAACTCGCGGCAGCGGTGCGCCTCG
>JBEVGQ010000286.1:0-3823 GCA_040511655.1 Aeromicrobium sp.
GGCGCGCACACCGACCTTGGTCAGGTGGTTGGTGAGCTCGATAAGCTTGGCGACCGCGGTGTTGAACCGCATGTTGTCCATGTCGCCGCGCACACCGTCGATCGTGCGGTTGAGGACGAACAGCGTCTCGGCATCGAGCGCATCGTCGGTCGCGAGTGATTCGCCGGAGTCCTCGTCGACCAGCAGGCGCCAGACACGCTGGAGGAAGCGCTGAGCACCCACGACCGCGCGCGTCTCCCACGGCCGCGACACGTCGAGCGGCCCCATCGACATCTCGTAGACGCGGAACGTGTCGGCGCCGTACGCGTCGTACATCTCGTCGGGCGTGACGACGTTCTTGAGGCTCTTGCCCATCTTGCCGTACTCGCGGGTGACGGGACGGCCGTCGTGCCAGAACCCGCCGTCGCGCTCCTCGACCTCGTCGGCGGGCACGTAGACGCCCCGCTCGTCGACGAACGCGTAGGCCTGGATGTAGCCCTGGTTGAACAGCCGGTGGAACGGCTCCTCGCTCGACACGTGGCCGAGGTCGAACAGCACCTTGTGCCAGAAGCGGGCGTAGAGCAGGTGCAGCACGGCGTGCTCGACGCCGCCGACGTAGAGATCGACGCCTCCCGAGCCTCCGGGGGTCTTCGGGCCCAGCCAGTAGCGCTCGTTGGCGGGATCGGTGACCGCGTCGGGGTTGTGCGGGTCGGTGTAGCGCAGCTCGTACCACGACGAACCGGCCCAGTTGGGCATCGTGTTGGTCTCGCGGCGGTAGGGCCGAGGACCGTCGCCCAGGTCGAGCGTGACGTGCACCCAGTCGTCGGCGCGCGCCAGCGGGGGCTCGGGCGTGCTGTCGGCGTCGTCGGGCTCGTAGGTCTTGGGCGAGTAGTCGGGCACCTCGGGCAGCTCGACCGGCAGCAGGTGGTCGGGCACCGCGATCGGCTGGTCGGACTCGTCGTAGACGATCGGGAACGGCTCGCCCCAGTAGCGCTGACGGCTGAACAGCCAGTCGCGCAGTCGGTACGTCGTGGTGCCCTCGCCTGCGCCGTGCGCCTCGAGCCACGCGACCACGGCCGCCTTGGCCTCGGCGACGCCCAGGCCGTTGACGTCGAGGCTCGCGCCGTCGCCCGTCTGGGCCGAGTTGACGGCAGGACCCTCACCCGCGTACGCACCCTGGTGCCCCTCGGGCGGCTGCACGGTGTGGACGACCGGCAGGCCGTAGGCCTCGGCGAACTCGAAGTCGCGCTGGTCGCCGCCGGGGACGGCCATGATCGCGCCGGTGCCGTAGCCCGTGAGGACGTAGTCGGCGATGAACACGGGGATCTGCACGCCGTTGACGGGGTTGGTCGCGTACGAGCCGGTGAAGACGCCGGTCTTGTCCTTGCCAGAACCGTCAGTACCAGCCTGACGCTCCAGATCGGTCTTGGCCGCAGCCACGGCACGGTAGGCCGCGACCGCCTCGGCCGGGGTCTCGAGTCCGTTGGTCCAGCTGCGGGGTGTGCCGGCGGGCCATGCGTCGGTCACGAGTGCCTGGACCAGCTCGTGCTCGGGCGCCAGCACGGCGTAGGTGGCACCGAACAGGGTGTCGGGGCGGGTCGTGAACACGTCGAACGACGTCGATGCGGCCTCGACCTGGAACCGGACCCTCGCGCCGTGCGAGCGTCCGATCCAGTTGCGCTGCATGTTCTTGACCGACTCGGGCCAGTCGACCCGCTCGAGGTCGTCGATCAGGCGGTCGGAGTAGGCCGTGATACGCATCTTCCACTGGCGCAGGTTGCGCGTGAAGACCGGGAAGTTGCCGCGCTCGCTGCGCCCCTCGGCGGTGACCTCCTCGTTGGCCAGCACCGTGCCCAGGCCGGGGCACCAGTTGACCGGCGACTCGTCGACGTACGCGAGACGGCGCGAGTCGATCAGCAGGCGACGCTCGAGCGGCTCGAGGTCGGCCCAGCCGGCACCGTCGGGTGCGGTGCGCGCACCCGACTCGTACTCGGCGCGCAGCTCGCTGATGGGACGGGCGCGCTGCTGCTCGTCGTCGTACCAGGACTCGAAGATCTGGATGAAGATCCACTGCGTCCAGCGGACGAAGTCGGGGTCGATCGTGGCGAAGCTGCGGCGCGGGTCGTGCGCGAGGCCCAGGCGACGCAGCTGGCGACGCATGTTCGCGATGTTGGCCAGCGTGTTGGTGCGGGGGTGCTCACCGGTCTGGACGGCATGGATCTCGGCGGGCAGGCCGAACGCGTCGTAGCCCAGGGCGTGCAGCACGTTGTCGCCCTGCATACGGCGGTAGCGTCCGACGACGTCGGTGGCGATGTAGCCGAGGGGGTGGCCGACGTGGAGTCCCGCCCCCGACGGGTACGGGAACATGTCCATGATGAAGTACTTGTCGCCCAGCGGCCGACCGTCCGCCGCCTCGGCCGCGAGGTCGCCGGCGGGGTTGGGCGCCTCGAACGTCCCCTCGGCGTCCCAGCGGTCCTGCCAACGGCGCTCGATGTCACCGGCCAGCTCACTGGTGTAGCGGTAGGAGGCGGGTGTCTCGTCATGCGTGGTCACCGCGCAATGCTACCGGTGGGAGCACCTACTCACGGTCGACGGGCTCCTGCTCGACGGGGACCACGACAGGACGGACCCTGGCCCACACGCCGAAGGCGATCGAGACGGCCAGCATGCCGAGGCCACCCCACAGGTTGATGTTGAGACCGTCGCCTCGGGCCAGCTCCTCGTCGCTGGCGTTGAACACGCCCAGCAGGATCAGGATGACGCCGTAGACGCCCAGCAGGCCCCCGATGACGAAGCGGATGTCGAAGATGCCGGCCTTCTGCTTCTGCTCACTCATGGCACTCCCCTATCGGAACAGCAGGTTCAGGATGATGACCAGCACCAGACCGATGCCGGCCAGCCTGGTCGGCGACTGGTACCAGGGCAGCGATCCCTCGTCGGGGTCGACGAGCGACTCCTTCGGCGTCAACGAGTAGACGAGGCCCTCGAGCTCCTTGGGATCGCGCGGCTTGGTCATGAAGGTCACGACGACGCTGACCGCGATGTCGACGACGAAGGCCGCACCCGCCGCGGCGAAGCTCGCGCCCTGGCCCGACAGCGACAGCACGCCCGTGCTCGCGCTGCCGAAGGCGTCCTCGCTCAGGAAGGCCACCGCGACGGCGGCCGCGGTGCCCGAGACCAGGCCCGTCCAGCCGGCGGTCGCGGTCATCCGCTTCCAGAACATGCCGAGGATGAAGGTGGCGAACAGCGGGGCATTGAAGAAGCCGAACAGCGTCTGCAGGTAGTTCATGAGGTTGTCGTAGTTGGACGCGAAGTAGGCCGTCCCGATCGCGATGATCGTCGCCGCGACGGTCGCGATGCGCCCCACGCCCGTGTAGTAGCCGTCGGGCTTGTCCTTCTGCACGTACTGCTGCCACAGGTCGTACGAGAAGACCGTGTTGAAGGCCGAGATGTTGGCGGCCATGCCGGCCATGAACGACGCCAGCAGGCCGGCGATCGCGATGCCGAGCATGCCGTTGGGCAGCAGGTCGCGCATCAGCAGCAGGATCGCGTCGTTGTACGTGGCTCCCCCCGAGTCGCCCTGGCCCGACTTGAGGTTGGAGATCTCGGGGATGATGATCGCCGCTGCCATGCCTGGGATGATCACGATGAACGGGATGAACATCTTCGGGAACGCGCCGATGATGGGGGCACGACGGGCCGACGACAGCGAGTCGGAGGCCATCGCGCGCTGCACCTCGACGAAGTTGGTCGTCCAGTAGCCGAACGACAGCACGAAGCCGAGGCCGAAGACGATGCCGATCGTCGACAGCAGGGGGTTGTCGATGCCGGTCAGGTCGGTGCC
>JBEVGQ010000287.1:0-4001 GCA_040511655.1 Aeromicrobium sp.
TGTCCATGCGGCCGCGCTCGATGGGGCACACCTCGCCGATGGGCCGCTCGGTCAGGATCATGCCGCCCGAGTGGATGCCCAGGTGCCGGGGCGCGGTCATCATCTGCCGCGCCAGCGACGTGACGGGGGCCGGGACGCCCTCGACGTCCTCGCTGCCCATCGGACCCCAGCCGTCGATCTGCTTGGACCAGGCGTCCTGCTGGCCGACCGAGTACCCCAGCGCCTTGGCGGCGTCGCGGATCGCCGAGCGCGGACGATAGCTGATGACGTTGGCGACCTGGGCGGCGTTGTGGCGTCCGTAGGTGTCGTAGACCCACTGGATGACCTCCTCGCGCCGGTCGGAGTCGAAGTCGACGTCGATGTCGGGCTCCTCCTCGCGGGTCGTGGCGAGGAAGCGCTCGAACGGCAAGTTGAAGAAGATCGAGTCGATGGCGGTGATCTCGAGCGCGTAGCAGAGGGCCGAGTTGGCCGACGAGCCCCGACCCTGGCAGAGGATGCCCTTCGAGCGGGCGAACTGCACGATGTCGTGGACGATCAGGAAGTACCCCGGGAAGTCCTTCTCCTCGATGACCGCGAGCTCACGCTCGATGCGCTCGCGGGCGGCCTGCTGCGTCGTCGGGTAGCGCTTCTGGATGCCCTGCTCGGCCAGGTAGCGCAGGTGCTGCATCGCGGTCTTGCCGTCGGGGATGCCGCGCTTGGGCAGCTGAGGGGTCGCGGCGCGCAGGTCGAACGCGAGCTCGGCGGCCAGCGGGACGGTGCGCGCGACCGCCCCCGGGTAGCGGCGGAACAGCTGCTGCATCTCGGCCCCCGAGCGCAGGTGCGCCGCCCCGGTGGCCGGCAGCCACCCGTCGAGCTCGGCGAGGCTGCGCCTGGCCCGGACGGCCGCGGTGGCCGCGGCCAGCCGAGCCCCCGACGGGCGGGCGAAGTGGACGTTGTTGGTGGCGACCGTCGCGAGACCGTGGTCGCGCGCCAGGTCGGCCAGGGCGTCGTTGACGGCGCTGTCGCCCGGGAATCCGTGATCGATCAGCTCGACACCGACCCCGTCGATGCCGAAGCGCTGGGTCAGCAGGTCGAGCGCCTGCGCGGCAGCCTCGCGACCACCGCCGGCCAGCGCCTGACGGACGTGGCCCTTGCGGCACCCCGTCAGGATGACCCAGTGACCACGGCCCCGCTCGGCCAGCTCGTCGAGGTCGTAGACGGGACGGCCCTTCTCGTCGCCGTGCAGCTGGGCGTCGGTGATCGCCGCGGCCAGGCGGTGATAGCCCTCGACGCCTCGTGCCAGCACCAGCAGGTGGGTGCCCTCCGGGTCGGCGATGCCGTTCTGGGGCGCGTGCAGTCCCAGCGACAGCTCGGCGCCGTAGACCGTCCGCAGGCCCTGGCTCGGATACTTGGCCGCCTCTTCGGCGAACCGGGGCGCCCCGTAGAAGCCGTCGTGATCGGTGACGGCCAGCCCCTGGAGGCCCAGGGCGATGGCCTCGGCGACCAGGTCGTCGGGTCCGCTCGCCCCGTCGAGGAAGCTGAAGTGGGTGTGGCAGTGCAGCTCGGCGTACGGCACGACCGGGCCGCCCGGACGCTCGACGTCGCGCGGCCCGGTCTTGCGCCGCTTGCGCGACCACCCCGGCGCGTCCCCGCCGTCGGGTGCCGGACGCCCCGACAGCCGGCGCTCGAGCTCGGCCCACGAGACATCCGGGTTGTTCCAGCCCACGGCTACACCACTCTCCCGTGAGCCTGGCTAGTCATAGGTGGCTTCTGTCCACCACTGGCCGCCCTCGACGATCATCAGGAAGGCGCTGCCGTCGACGCCGACGACCTGGAACCTGGCCAGCCGGCGTGCCGCAGCCTCGTCCCACCACTGGTCGTCGACCGGCCACGGCCCGGCCCACGAGGCGACGGGCTGCCAGGCCTGGTCGGGCGCGGCACGGAAGCGGGCGGGCTCACCGGTGACCAGCCCGCGACCCGTGACGCCGATCGTCTGCCCCTCCGCACCCACGACCATCGCCTGGCGCGGCTCGCGGTAGACCGTCGCAGGGGCCGGAGCCGGCAGGGTGCCGGGCCATGGCAGCCCTGGTGCGCGGGACGGCATGGGACGCTCGCCCCACGGCGTGAGCAGGCGCCGCTCCCCCGGCCCACGACCGCCCTGCACCATGACCGACACCACCGCCTCGTGCCCGACGATGCTCTGCACCCGGGCGACACCGCGCTCGACGCGCTCGTCGGGGCCACCACCGAAGAGGCTGTCGGCGTGATCGCCCAACGGCTCGGTGACCTCGGGGATGAGCCGCACGGCGTCGACGGGAGCCGTGATCGCGCCGTCGACCCCCAGCTGCCAACGCACCCGGTCGACCAGGTCGGTGGGCCCGAACCAGCGCGGATGCATCCACCGACGGGACGTCGCGAGCGAGCCGTCGGCGTCGACCTCGATCAGCACCGTCGTGCACACCAGTCCGTGATCGGCCAGGTCGCTGACGAAGGCCTCGGCGGCGGTGCGCAGGCTGAACGCGATGGGCTCGACGTTGTCGAGCGGCGGCTCGAGCAGCAGGGTCGCGTCGAACTCCGGCGGCACCTGTCGGCGGCTGATGAGCTGCGGGTCCTGACCCCGCGCCAGCCGGTGGAGCAGGGCCCCGTGCGTGCCGAAGCGGGTGTGGACGTCGGCCGGTGGCAGCGAGGCGAAGTCGCCCAGCGTCAGCAGGCCCATGCGACGCAGGAGACCGACCGTGGCCGGGTCGTCGAGCGCCTCGATCGGCAGCTCGCGCAGGAACTGGGCCGACCCCCTCTCAGGGACGACCAGGCTGTCTTGCGCGAGAGCACGCCGCGCGGCCTGCTCGGCAGCGAACAGACCGTCGGCGATGCCGGCGCGGACGTCCCACACCCCGAGGTCGACGAGTCGCTCGGCGATGACCGCGGCGGCCTCGGCCTCGCCGCCGTAGAACCGGGCGGGCACCTCGAGGGCGCAGAGCCCAGGACGCAGCGGCGCGACGCCGGGGCTGAGCTGCTCGATGGCCGTGAGCACGGCCTCGAAGGCGCGCGCGTCGGTGTCGGGGTGGTGCTCGTGCAGCACCAGCTCAGGGCACCTGGACTGGGCGTCGCGCCGGCGCATGCCGCGGCGCACCCCCTCCGCACGGGCCGCCTGCGAGCAGGCCAGCACGGCACCCTTGTCGAGCACCACGGCGGGCACCGACGCCGGGCTGCCCACCGCCACGATCGGCCAGTCGGGCGCCCAGAGCACCATCGTGCGGGCCATCAGGACACGCTCCGCAGACGGGTGGGAGCCGCGGCCGGGACGCTCTCGACCCGGCGGATGACCTGCTCGACGTCGGGCAGCCACAGCCGTGCTCGTCGTGCCGGCGCCGTGCCCCGCTGCACCTCGACCGTGACGCGTCGGGCCTGCAGGTGGCCGTGACCCTGACCGACACCGACCCACTCGACGTCGCGCATCGACAGGCGCGCCTCGCTGCGCGGCCAGTCGCCGTGGGCGATGAGGATGCCGCCGCGCTGACGCAGGCGGGCGCCGATGCGGCTGACGTCCTTGGCCGCGACGTGTGCGGGAGCCCTGAGCACCACGACCCCCAGCACGTCGATGAGCGCCGCGGTGACCTCGAGCCAGGCCTCGCCGGGATCGGGCACCAGGATCGTGCGACGCAGCTCGACCCCGGCGGCCGCGGCCGCCTCGAGGCCCAGCTCGGCGGTGCCCACGACCCCGCACCACGCACCGTCGACCGACGGACCAGCCATCAGCGCGACCGCCAGGCTCATCGAGTCGACCGAGTAGGTCGACCCGGCCTGCAGCTGCAGCAGACCCGCGAAGGCCGGGTGCGTGGCCACCGGCTGGGCCGCCCGGCGCCCCTGCATCTGGTCGACCTTGGCCCGCAGCTCGTCGAGAGTGGGGGCTGAGACGGTCACCTACCCATGATCGAACATCTGTTCGAACGAGTCAATCTCGGGCCGCCCTCGTCCCAGGGGACGGACACCACCCCTCTACGAGCTGAGCGTCCCTGCACCGC
>JBEVGQ010000288.1:0-5720 GCA_040511655.1 Aeromicrobium sp.
CCGCTCATCCAGCTGGCCCTCGACGCGGGCTGCCTGTTCGCGATCGACACCGACGCCCATGCGCCGGGCCAGCTGGACTTCCTCGACCTCGGGGCCGAGCGCGCGGATGCCGCAGGCGTGCCCGCCGACCGCATCGTCACGACGTGGCCCGTCGAGCGGCTGCTGGAGTGGTCGCACGCCAAGCGCTGAGCTCGCCCGTGCCGGACGGTCAGGTGGGCGCGCCGCCCGGCCGCACCATCCATCGCTCGGGGCCGGGCAGCACCTCGAACCCTACGGCGGCGTAGAGGCCGTGGGCGTCGCCGGTGGTGAGGACCATGCGCTTCAGACCGAACGTGTCGAGATCGGCCGTGAGCCCCTCGACGAGCATCCGACCCACGCCTCGGCCCCGCTCGGACGCATCGACGAACACGTCGCACACCCACGCGAAGGTCACGCAGTCGGTGACCGCGCGGGCGTAGGCGACCTGGCGCCCTGACCGGTACACGCCGTAGTTGCGCGAGCCGTCGATCGCGGCGTCCTGCGTGGCCCGGCTGCGACCGATCGCCCAGTACGCCTCGCGGCTCAGCCAGGCATGCACCTGGGCGCGGTCGAGGCGGTCGGCGTCGGCCGAGAACTCGGCGCCCGGGACGAGGCGGGGCATGCTCAGATGGAGGCCGCGGACGGCTGCGAGTCGGCCAGCTCGCTCCACACGTCGGCGGTGAGATCGGTCGCCGTGCGTCCGGTCACCTGGTCGTAGACGTCGATGAGCCCGGCGAGGTCCTTGACCATGCGGCGTGCTCGGGCCGGCCCGTTGCCGCAGTCGGCTCGGCACTCGCCGGCGGCGACACGGTGGGCGACGACCAGAGCTGCCAGGGCGTAGGCCTCCGCGGCCCCGAGCTCGGGGGAGAGCGCGAACGGGAACATCCGCGACATGCCGGCGTGGACCTCGGCGTGATCGGCGTCGAGATCGCCGGTGGACAGGGGAGAGGTCATCGCGGACGAGAAGGCGTCACGGACGTCGTCGTCGGTGCCGTCGCGGCCGATCCACGATTCGGCCAGCTCGATGGCGACCAGCGCTCGCGACCGCGCGGACGGCTCGATCAGCGCGACGACCTGCCGTGCCTGAGCGAGGCGCAGACGGGCCCTCAGCTCGGGGGAGTCGTCGGTCGTGCCGAAGAGTCGTCCGATCAGCGGCACGAGGCGGGGACGGTCGCCGTCGCGGAGCAGGTCGTTGGTGGTGCGCGCCTCGTGCGCCAGCAGGGGGTGCGTGCACTCGGGGCGGTCGCTCCACTCCTCGCCGGCCAGCATCGAGACGTACTCCATCACGCAGGCCTCGCCCTGCTCGGCGTCGTGCGCGCCGGAGGAGAGCGTGGGCAGGAAGTCGGGAGCGGTCATGACTCCATTGTCTCGTGCCGGGTCAACCGTTGTTCGCCACGAAGACGTTCGCCGTCCGGCAGCCCCGGGGGACCCTGTCGTAGAAGTAGCTGGACGGCTCGAGCGGGCCAACCTCGCCGCCGCCGATCTCGACGGTGTCGCCGAGGCCGTACGTCGTGCCGTCGACGGTGACCCGCAGCGGGTCCGGCGTCTTGATGGTCGTGCCGTGCGGCCAGACGACGACCGTGCCCGGTGCGCCGTCAGGATCCGCGAGACCGAGGCATCCTCCGACGTCGGCGAGAGCAGCACGCGCCTGCGCCTGCACGGCGTCGCCCGTCTGCCGGTCGACCAGCACCAGGGTCTCGCCGTTCTCGTTGAGCACCTTCTCGCCGGCGCTGCGCACGACGACGATCGCGATCAGGACGGCGGCGAACGCTGCGACCAGTCCGCCGCCGATGAGCCGGCGGCGGCGCGCGGAAGGGGCGAGGGCGGCGTCAGTCATGGGTCCAGTGTCTCAGGGCCGTCAGACCATCAGCGTGGCGGCGACAGTCGCGCCGAGCTCGGTCGCCGCGGTCAGGTGGCCCTCGTCCGGGTCGCCGAGGAAGCACAGGGGGTCAGCGACCCGGCGCCACCCGATGCCCGTCGTGATCGACTCCATCGCCCGCTCGGCGCCGCTGGTGTCGCTGCGACCGTGCACGTAGTAGCCGAACGGACGACCGCGCGTCTGCTCGCTGGCGGTGTCGAAGGTGACGTCGAAGAAGTGCTTGACCGCCCCGGACAGATAGCCGATGTTGGCGCTGGTGCCGATGACGTAGCCGTCGGCCGAGAGCACGTCGTCGACCGTGGTGGTCAGGGCCTCGCGCACGACGACGTCGACGCCCTCGATGTCCTCGTGGCAGGCCCCGGCGACGACCGCGTCGAGGATGCTCGCCAGGTTCGGGGTCGGGGAGTGGTGGACGATCAGCAGCCGCGGCATGCCGCCACGCTACCGAGGCGATGTCGCGGCTCGTTCCGCCGACGCGCCTAGGATGCTCGGCATGGCTTCTTCGCGTTCTGCCTGGTCCAGCCCCGTCCGCCGTTCCGTCGCCAAGGCGGTGCGGTCGCTGCCGTCGCCACGCGACGAGGCGGCCCTCACGGCGCTGCGCGGGGTGAAGGCACTTGTCACGGGAGCGCCGGCGGCCGACGGCACGCCCGCCGCCTCGCGCCCGAGCCTCCCGGCAGCGAAGGCACTGGCGGGCCGCTGGGTCCGCGCCGTCACGCCCCAGCCCGCCGCGGACGTGACCGATCGCGAGCCGGGCGACGCTCGAGAGGCCGCAGCCGTCCGCGCCGGATGGCTGCTGATCGACGCCTACGAGCGCCTCAGCACCAAGGCCGCCAAGCAGGTCTTCGGCCATGAGCTCGACGCGTGGAACCGGTACGTGGACGACACGATCGTCAACCTGAAGAGCCCGGAGGGGCGCATCCTCGTCGACGTCGAGGAGAGCCGCACCAACCGCCTGCGCTACCGCCGGACGATGGACTTCGCGCAGCCCGGCGACAGGGTGTTCGACGTCGGCTTCGGACGGGGCTACCTCGCAGCCCAGCTGATCCGCGAGCGCGGGGTGGCGCGCTATCACGGCATCGACATCGTCGACACGTGGGTCGAGGCCTCCTACGAGCTGCTGAAGGCCAACGGCCTCGAGCACGCCGACATCGCCCTCGAGGCGGGTGACCTCTTCGACCTCACCAAGGACAGGGTCGCCGCCACCGGGGCCAACCTCGTCGTGTGCTGCGAGGTGCTGGAGCACGTCGAGGATGCCGAGCTGGCCCTCAAGGTCCTGGCCGACGCGTTGCCCGACGGCGCCGACCTGCTGTTCTCGGTGCCGCTGCACGGCCGGCTCGAGCAGGTGTGGGGCCACCTCACGGTCTTCGACGTGGCCCGGCTCAAGGCCATGCTCGACGGGGCGGGTCTGTACGCGCACCACGTCGAGCCGCTGGCCAACACGTGGAGCCTGGTCGTCGCGTCGCGCGACCCGCAGGCGTCCGACCGGGTGCGCGACGCCAGCAGCCGCCCCGCGGTGCGTGCGTCGACCCCGCTCGTGGCGAAGCGACGTTTCGTCGACGTCGCCCCCTCCGACCTGATCTCGTCCACTGCCCGGCCCGGCGCCACCGCCGTCCCCGGCGACCGGCAGCCCGACGTCCTGTTCTCGGCGACGGGCACGAGTGGGGTCCGCTTCCCGGTGCGCGGAGGCCTGGCATCGCTGCGGCTGGCGCTCGACTTCACCGACGTCGAGGACGTCGCCCGCGTCGACGTCGTCGCGGGTGCCGCTGGCGCCGAGGTCGCCTCGTGGTCGTGGAAGCCCTCGGCGTCGCGACCGGCCACGGGACGTCGCCGGGTGTGGTTCCGCCCGGGCGAGGCCTCCGACGGCTTCGTGGCCGGCCCCTACCGCCGGATGTCCGACGTCGACCACGTCGAGGTCGTCGTGCACCGGCCCGAGGGGCGCGCGGCGACGTACGGCGTGTCGGCGGCGTACCTGCCGCTGGCCTGACGGGCCGGGTCGTGGGGCGGGACGATCCGCCAATCCGGCCTGCGCGTTTGCGCCGATGTGTCTAACATCGCGTATGGAGTTCGAGACCGCAGCGCGCGCCATCCTCGGCAACATCGAGCGGGTCATCGACGGCAAGCCCGAGGCCGCCGAGGCCGCACTGGTCGTCTTCCTTGCTGAGGGGCACCTGCTCATCGAGGACGTCCCGGGTGTCGGCAAGACCGTGCTCGCCAAGGCGCTCGCCCGCTCGGTCAGCTGCTCGGTGCGTCGCATCCAGTTCACCCCCGACCTGCTGCCGTCCGACATCACGGGCGTCTCGGTCTACAACCAGGTCGACCGCGAGTTCGAGTTCAAGCCGGGCGCCGTGTTCGCCAACATCGTCATCGGCGACGAGATCAACCGTGCCTCGCCCAAGACCCAGTCGGCGCTGCTCGAGGCGATGGAGGAGCGTCAGGTCACCGTCGACGGCACGACGTACGCGCTCGCCAGCCCGTTCACGGTCGTCGCGACGCAGAACCCGTTCGAGATGGAGGGGACGTACGCCCTGCCCGAGGCGCAGCGCGACCGGTTCATGGCCCGCATCTCGATGGGTTACCCCGACGCCGCCGCCGAGCTCGCCATGGTCCAGCAGCGCGACGCCTACAACCCGTTCGACGGCCTCTCGCCGGTCGCGACGGTCGACGACATCACGGCGATGATCGCGACGGCCCGCGCGATCCACGTCTCGTCGGCGGTCGAGCAGTACGTCGTCGACATCGTGCAGGCCACCCGCACCGACACCGAGCTGCGCCTCGGCGCCAGCCCGCGCGCCACGCTCCAGCTCATCCGTGCGGCCAAGGCCCGCGCCGCCGTCCACGGACGAGACTTCGTGCTGCCCGACGACGTCGACGTGCTGGCGCGGGTCGTGCTGCCCCACCGCCTGATCGCGATGCGCGGCGTGTCGTCCGTCGAGGACGTCGTCGCGCGCATCGTGGCCGAGACACCGGTCCCGGCCGGTGCCGTGCAGCAGCGCTGACATGACCCGCGTCCGTGCCCTGCGCCGCTCGGTGACGTCCGTCGTCGTCACCCGCCGGGGCATCGGCTTCGCGGTGGCCGCGGTCGCCACGTTCGCCGCGGCCCCTCTGCTGTCGCTGCCGGCGCTGCTCTACGTCACCGGCCTGCTGGTGACGATGATCGTCCTGTCGGCGGGCTTCGTGCTGGTCGGTCACTCCCGCGTGCGGGTCGAGCGGTCGTTCGCGCCGCGGGTCGTGGCGCTCGGGGCGCCGTCGCGCGTGGCGGTCCGGCTCACCAACCAGTCGCCGCTGCCGTGCCTCGAAGCCGACTGGGAGGACCACCTGCCGCACGGCGTCTCAGGGGGCAGCCGTGGCACCTTGCCCGCCCTCGGCGGCAGCCGCAGCGCCGACACGACGGTCACCATCTCCTACGAGCTGCATGGCCTGCGGCGCGGGCGGCACGACGTCGGCCCGCTGCACGTCGACGTGCACGACCCCTTCGGCCTGGTCAGCCGCCGGCATTCCTTCGGGGGGGCGGAGTCGTTCATGGTCCTGCCGGGGCGGGTGGATCTGCCGCCCATCACGCCGCGCGGTGCCAGCGACGACGGAGCCACGCGTCCCGCCCCGCAGAACGTCGGTGTCGGCGACGACGACATCATCGCCCGCGCCTACCTGCCGGGCGACGCGCTCAAGCGCATCCACTGGAAGGCCACGGCGCACCGGGCCGAGCTGATGGTGCGGCAGGAGGAGCAGCAGGTGACCCCGCGCGCCGCGGTCATCGTCGACGCCGAGCCGCGCAGCCAGGGCACGGCGCTCGACCGCAAGGACGACTGGGAGTTCTCGCCGGCGC
>JBEVGQ010000289.1:0-2670 GCA_040511655.1 Aeromicrobium sp.
GGGGAGAGCACCCTCTTCGACGTGGTCGAGGGCGCGATCGAGATCGGCGTGAAGGCCATCTCCGCCTACGCGTTCTCGACCGAGAACTGGTCGCGCTCGCCCGACGAGGTGCGCTTCCTGATGGGCTTCAACCGCGACGTGATCCGCCGCCGCCGCGACGAGATGCACGAGCTCGGCGTCCGCGTGCGCTGGGCCGGTCGCGCGCCCCGGCTCTGGAAGTCCGTCATCAAGGAGCTCCAGGTCGCCGAGGAGATGACGCGCGACAACGACGTGCTGACGCTGACGATGTGCGTCAACTACGGCGGCCGCGCCGAGCTCGCCGATGCGGCCCGCTCCATCGCGCGCGAGGTCGCGGCCGGTCGGCTCGACCCCGACAAGGTCGACGAGAAGGTCTTCGCCCGCCACCTCTACGTCCCCGAGCTGCCCGACGCCGACCTGGTCTGGCGCACGTCGGGGGAGCAGCGGCTCTCCAACTACATGCTGTGGCAGGCGGCCTACAGCGAGATGGTCTTCACCGACGTGCTGTGGCCCGACGTCGACCGCCGCCACCTCTGGGCGGCCGTCGAGACGTACGCCAGTCGCGACCGACGCTATGGCGGCGCGATCCCCAACGGCCCGGCCTAGCGGCGAGCCGCGCTCAGCCGGGAGAGACCCGCAGCAGCCACTGCATCTCGCGGTAGCGGTCCTCGAGCTCGTCGGGCTGCGGCACGACGTCCTGCGACGTGCGGGTGTCCTCGACGCGCACGGGGCGCGGCAGCTGCGAGTACGACGACGCGGTGGCCATGCTGCGAGGGTAGTCCGTCAGCGGCAGGCGGGACAGGTCCCGAAGATCTCCAGCGTGTGGCTGATGTCGCCGTAGCCGTGCTCCTGCGCGATCGCGTTGGTCCAGCGCTCGACGGCCGGGCCCTCGACCTCGACGGTCGCCCCGCAGGTGCGGCACACGAGGTGGTGGTGGTGCGTGTCCGAGCAGCTGCGCCAGATCGCCTCGCCGTCCTCGTTGCGCAGCATGTCGACCTCGCCGGCGTCGGCGAGCGCGGCGAGCGTGCGGTAGACCGTCGCCAGGCCCACCGAGCCGCCCTGCTTCTGGATCAGGTCGTGGATCTCCTGGGCGCTGCGGAAGTCGTCGAAGCCCGCCAGTGCGGCCGCGACGGCACGGCGCTGGCGGGTGGGCCGGACCGTGCGGGGCTGGTCGGCCGGCGCGGGTCCGGAGGACGCCTGCGGGTCAGTGCTCGTCATAGTGCTCTCCGTGTACGGCGTGACGGTGGCCGTCGTGGACGTAGTCCACGTGGTCGCCGTGCGGGACGGCCGGGTGGCCGCACGCCTCGCCGTGCTGGTGGGGGTGCTCGTCGTCGGTCGCCGAGCGGTGGGGTGTCGCGGGGACCTCGGGGAAGGGTGCCATCAAGGTGCTGCGCCGGCGCAGCCACACGCCGATCGGCCAGGTCGCGGTGAACATCGCCAGCGCGACCATCACGATCGTCGGCCCGGGGTAGACCGAGACCCGGAACGACAGGGCGGCGCTGAGCAGGAGGCCGCCGACCGCGGACACGCAGCCGACCACCATGGCGCCGAACAGGGTCGTGCGGAAGGAGCGGGCGAGCTGCTGCGACGTGGCCACCGGCACCACCATCAGCGCGGAGACCAGCAGCAGCCCGACCGTACGCATCGCGACGGTGATGCTGACCGCGGCGAGCACGGCGATGAGCAGGTTGTAGCCACGCACCCGGAGCCCGGCGACCCGCGCGAAGTCCTGGTCGCTGGCGACGGCGAAGAGCTGCGGCGAGAGCCCGAGCGCGACGACGAGCACGACCAGGGTGAGCGCGGCGGTGAACCACACGTCGGCGGACGAGATCGCGTTGAGCGAGCCGAAGAGGTAGGCCTGCAGGGTGGCGGCACCCTGGCCGGCGATGCCCGTGATGAGCACGCCGCCCGCGAGGCCGCCGTAGAACAGCAGCGCCAGCGCGACGTCGCCGTTGGTGTGGCCGCGCTCGCGGATCAGCTCCATCAGCACCGCGCCGAGCACGGCGACGACGATGGCGGTCCACGTCGGCGAGGCGCCGGTGAGCAGCCCGAGTGCGACACCCGTGACGGCGACGTGCCCGATGCCGTCGCCGAGGAGCGCGAGGCGGCGCTGGACGAGGAAGGTGCCGATCGCCGGGGCGGCCAGCCCGGTCAGCAGGGCGGCGATCATCGCGCGCTGCATGAAGCCGAGCGAGAACAGGTCGAGGAACGTCATGTCAGCGCTCCCTCCGATCCAGGTCGAAGGGCGACGCCACGTGCGGCGCGTGGTCGTGCCGGCTCGGACCCTCGTGCGCGTGGTCGTGCCCGTGCGGGTGGTGCGTGTGGGAGGCGAGCTCCTGCGTGAGGGGCGGGCCGTCGTAGGCGACGAGCCCGTCGCGCATCACCACCGAGCGGTCGATCAGCGGCGCCATCGGCCCGATCTCGTGCGCGACCAGCAGGATCGTGGCCCCGGTCTCCTTGAGCCTGCCGAGCGCGTCGGCGAGCGCGCGCTGGTTGACCAGGTCGACGCCCGCGGTCGGCTCGTCGAGGACGAGCAGGTCCGGCTCACCGGCGAGCGCCCGCGCGATGAGCACGCGCTGCTGCTGGCCGCCCGAGAGCTGCGAGATGCCGTACGACGCCCGCCCGGCGAGGCCGACGACGTCCAGGGCGTTC
>JBEVGQ010000290.1:0-8172 GCA_040511655.1 Aeromicrobium sp.
CATCGGCCAGTACGACGTCGCGGCCACACCGCTGCAGATGGCGATGGTCGCCGCGGGCATCGCCAACGACGGCGACGTCATGAAGCCGTACGTCGTCGACACCGTCCGCGCCCCCAACCTGCGCGTGCTCGACAAGACGCAGCCCGAGCGGCTCAGCGAGGCCGTCAGCTCGTCCACCGCGACCAAGCTGCGCGAGATGATGGTCAGCACCGTCACCGAGGGCACCGCCACGTCGGCGCAGATCCCCGGCGTCGAGGTCGGCGCCAAGACCGGCACCGCCCAGTCGACGCCCGACCGCCCCCCGTACGCATGGTTCGTCTCGTACGCCAAGGACGGCGACAAGGAAGTCGCCGTCGCGGTGCTCGTCGAGTCCAGCGACACCGCGCGCGACGAGATCGCCGGTGGACGTCTGGCTGGACCCATCGCCAAGTCGGTCATGCAGGCGGTGCTGGGCAAATGACCGACCCACAGACTCTGCACGTACCTACCGGGAGAATGACACCATGACCGAATCCGGCGACACTGAGCCCGACGACGGGGTTATCCGCCTGGGCGACCGCTACGAGCTGGGTGGTCTGCTGGGTCGCGGCGGCATGGCCGACGTGCGTGTCGGACGCGACCTGCGCCTGGGTCGCACCGTGGCGGTCAAGCAGCTGCGTGGTGACCTGTCGGCCGACGACACGTTCCAGGCCCGGTTCCGGCGCGAGCCGCAGTCGTCCGCGGCGCTCAACCACCCCTCGATCGTGGCGGTCTACGACACCGGCGAGTCGATCGACAAGCACGGCAGCCACGTGCCGTACATCGTCATGGAGTACGTCGAGGGCCAGACGCTGCGCGACATCATGCGCGGCGCCGAGAACGGTCGCAAGATCCTTCCCGAGCGCGCCCTGTCGATCACGGCCGACATCCTCAGCGCTCTCGACTACAGCCACCGCTCCGGCATCATCCACCGCGACATCAAGCCCGCCAACGTCATGCTGACCCCGTCCGGCCAGGTCAAGGTCATGGACTTCGGCATCGCCCGGGCCATCGCCGACACCTCGTCGGCCATGACGCAGACCGCCGCCGTCATCGGCACGGCGCAGTACCTCTCGCCCGAGCAGGCGCGCGGCGAGACCGTCGACGCCCGCAGCGACATCTACTCGACCGGCTGCCTGCTCTACGAGCTGCTGACCGGACGGCCGCCCTTCATCGGCGACAGTCCCGTCTCGGTGGCGTACCAGCACGTCCGCGAGGAGGCCAAGCCTCCGTCGCAGCTCAACCCCGACGTCAGCCAGGCCATCGACAACATCGTGGCCAAGTCGCTGGCCAAGCGGGTCGACGACCGCTACGAGAGCGCCGCCGCGATGCGCAAGGACATCGAGCTCGTCCTCGCAGGCCACGCCGTCGCACCCCCCACCACGACGACCGGCGTCGTGCCGGGCGCCACGCAGCTGGCTCCCGCTGTCGCGGCAGCCGCTGCGGCCGGCGCAGGCGGTCGACGCGCGGCCGCCCCCGAGCCCGAAGAAGCTCAGGACCGCTCGGGCAAGTGGTGGGCCATCGGCGCCCTCGCCGTCGTCCTGATCGCCGCGATCGTCGGCGTGCTGTGGGCCACGGGCACGTTCGACAAGGACAAGCCCACGCCTCCCAAGCTGGTCGCGGTGCAGGACGTCACCGGTCAGACCGTCGACGTCGCCACGCGCGCGCTCGAGAACGACGGTCTCAAGGTCGGCAAGCAGACGCCGAAGGCCAGCTCCGACGTCGAGGAGGGCCAGGTCATCGAGACCGACCCTCCCGCCGGCACCCAGGTCGACGACGGCTCGACCGTCGACCTCGTCGTCAGCACGGGTCCCGAGACGGTACAGGTGCCTCTGCTGACCGGCTACACCTACGACCGCGCCAAGGAGACCCTCGAGGGTCTCGGGCTCAAGGTCGAGAAGGTGCTGCAGGACAACGAAGCACCCCGCGACCAGGTCATCAACACCGATCCCTTCAGCGGCAGCAAGGTCGAGGTCGGCGCGTCCGTCAAGCTGATCGTCTCGCGTGGCCAGGCGACTGTCCCCAACCTCGTGGGCATGAGCCGCGAGGACGCCCAGGACGCTCTCGACAAGCTCGAGCTGAAGTACACGGTCAACGAGGACCCCAACGCCACAGCGCCTGCCGGCACGGTCACCAGCCAGGAGCCGATCAGCGGGCAGCGGGTGTCGATCGGGTCGACCGTCACGCTGACCGTGTCGTCGAAGCCCGACACCCCCACACCGCCGTCGCCCACCACCCCGCCGGTGGACGGCGATGCGGACGGCAACACGCTGGGTGGTTGACGGCGGTCGATGCCGATGCTCAGTCGATGACGCGGGCGTGAGCCAGTGACACCGGGTTGGCGTAGGCCTTGATCGTGAGCCCGGCCAGGGGCTCGACGTCGAGGCCGACGTCGTACTCGCGGGCGTAGTCGGCGTAGCTGGCCGTCTCGGGCGAGTCGGCCATCGCGCGGTACATGCCATCGGTGTCGCCGATGGCCTTGATGACGTAGGGCGGCGAGTACGGGACGCCCTCGAGCACGACGGTGTTGCCGACGCACTTGATGCCCGTGGTGGACATCAAGCGCTGGCCCTGGAGCGACACGGCTTCGGCGCCACCGGCCCACAGGGCGTTGACGTAGGCCTGGATGTCTTGCTGGTGCACCACCAGGAGGTTGAGGTCGATGTCGGGATCACGTCCGGTGCGCGGGGCGTCGGTGAGCGTGACGCGCAGGCCGGGCCCACTGACATCGGTCAGGCCGGTGTCGGGCTCGAGCTCGCGGACGCGCTTGCGCAGCGTGTCGAGATCTGTGCCGCTCACGCTGGACGAGAGGCGGTCGATCTCGGCTCGCAGGCTCGAGGCGTCGTCGCGGCGGGCGTCGATGCGCTCGGACCGCTCCCGCAGCAGCGAGCCGACGTCGCCGCCGGACGGCCGCAGGTCTGCACCGCCCGCGCTGACGGACGCGGCCACGAACAGGAAGCCGGTGACGGCGAAGACCGTCACGACGGCGACCGGGCGGCGCTGACGCGCATGCGTTCCGGTCTTGCGCATGCCGCACCCCTCACGTCCTCGGTCGACGACTAGGCTACCGGTGAGCACTGACCGATGCGGCGCTGCCGCACCAACCACCGGAGACGTCGTGGCGAGAGACAAGGCCCCCAAGGGTCCGAAGGCCCAGAAGATCGGCAACCGCTGGGCAGGCCCGGCGATGGTCGGATCGGCCGTCATCGGCCTGATCTGGATCGTGGTCTTCTACGTCCTCAACGGCCAGACGATCGACTACCCGTCGTTCCTGCAGTGGTACAGCGACCTCGGCAACTGGAACCTGGTCATCGGCATGGGCTTCATCGTGGCGGCCTTCGGCTTCGCCATGAAGTGGGAGTGACCCCTTCGCATCGAGCCGGCTACGGCGTGAGCTGGCCCGTGCGCACCACGAAGGCTGCGATCATCGCGATCCACAGACCGCCGACCACCAGTGCCTGCACCAGCGTGCGGCGGTCGCGCGGCGCGTAGGCGAAGGCGGCGCCCAGCGCGAGACCGGCGACGAACCCGCCGAGGTGCCCCTGCCAGCTGATGTCGGGACCCGCGACGCTGATGAACGCGTTGATCGCCAGCAGCACCAGCAGCGTCCGCACGTCCTGCTTGGCCTTGAGCAGCAGGAGAAGCGCCATGCCGAAGAGGCCGAACACCGCGCCGGACGCGCCGATGGTGGCGCTCGTGGGGTCGGCCAGCAGGTAGACCGCGATCGACCCGGCCATGGCTGCCGTGAGGTAGGCGATGACGAAGCGGGCGGTGCCGAGCGCACGCTCGACGAACGGCCCGAACAGGTACAGCGCGTACATGTTGAACAGCAGGTGCAGGACGCTGCCGTGCAGGAAGGCCGAGGTGATCAGACGCCAGTAGTCGCCGTCGGCGGTCAGGTACGGCTGGAGAGCGCCCTTCTGGTAGACGTCACTCCCACCGTCGCCGGTCGCGACCTGCGCGACGTAGGCCGCGACGTTGAGGCCGATCAGGATCATCGACACCAGGCCCGCGCGGGCGGGGACCGTCCCGCCCGCGAGGGTCTTGGGCTGCCGGATGCTCTTGGCGCCCTGGGCGATGCAGCTGGGGCACTGGAACCCGACGGAGGCGTCTCGCATGCACTCCGGACAGATCAGCCGCTCGCACCTCTGGCACGAGATGTAGGCCTCGCGGTCGGGATGGTTGTAGCAGCGATAGTCCTCCGCCGGGAGGTTCACGACTTAGCTCTCGCTGCGGGCGATCGTCAGCTTCTCGATCACGACGGGCTGCGCCGGACGATCGAAGCCGTCGGTCGAGACCTTGCCGATGGTGTCGACGACGGCCCTGCTGGCGTCGTCGGCGACCTCGCCGAAGATCGTGTGCTTGCGGTTGAGCCAGTCGGTCGGCACCAGCGTGATGAAGAACTGCGAGCCGTTGGTGCCGGGCCCGGCGTTGGCCATGGCCAGCAGGTACGGCTTGTCGAAGCGCAGGTCGGGGTGGAACTCGTCCTCGAACGTGTAGCCCGGCCCGCCGGTGCCGGTGCCGAGCGGGTCGCCGCCCTGCAGCATGAAGTTGGCGATGATGCGGTGGAACACGAGCCCGTCGTAGAACGGCTTGGTCGCGACCTGGCCGGTGGCCGGGTCGACGAACTCCTTGGTGCCCTCGGCGAGACCGACGAAGTTGTCGACGGTCTTGGGGGCGTGGTCGGGGAAGAGGTTCACGACGATGTCGCCATGGTTGGTCGTGAAGGTCGCGGTGAGCTGCGAGGCCACAGGGGGGTTCCTTTCGGTGTGGTGGCCCCATCTTTTCACGTCGGGCCAACTTCCGTCGGGCGGCTGGCGGGGGAGCGGGCCACCGATCTGGTGGCTATCGTGAGCGCCATGTCGACGTCCCCTCGCTCCCACCGTCTCCGCACCCTGCTCCTGCTCGGTCTGCTCGCCGGCGTGATCGTGGCGCTGCGCGCTGCCGTCGCCGAGAAGGGCGGTTCGTACGATCCCGCCGAGGCGGCCCGATGAGCGTCGGCGTCGAGCGTCTCGACAGCGGCACCGCGGTGCTGACGTTCAGCGCACCGCCGGTCAACCTCTACTCGCTCGAGATGCACGACGACTTCGACGTCGCTCTCGACGAGATCGTGGCCGACCCGCCCCGAGCGCTGCTGCTGCGCGCCGAGGGCAAGGTCGTGTCGGGCGGCGTCGACGTCTCGCAGTTCCACGCACGCAAGACCAAGGCCGACACCTTGGCGTTGTACGACCGCATGATGGAGCTGCCCACCCGCATCGACGAGCTGCCGTTCCCGACGTTCTTCGCGGCGCACGGCCTAACGCTCACGTGGGCCTTCGAGGTCGCCCTGGCATGCGACCTGATCCTGGCCAGCGAGAAGGCGCGCTTCGGTCTGGTCGAACGCGTCATCGGCCTGACCCCGACGATGGGCGGCACGCAGCGGTTGGCCGCCCGCGCCGGGGTCGCGCGCGCCAAGGAGCTCGTCTTCACCGGCGACCTCTACGACGCGGCGACGCTCGAGCGCTGGGACGTCGTCAACCGGGTGCTGCCGGTCGACGGGTTCGACGAGGCCGTGCTGGCCTTCGTCCGCTCGATCGCCGCCGGCCCGACCAAGGCCTTCGGCGCCGCGAAGGACATCCTGCGCCACTTCGAGGCCGGCGGCGTCCCGCAGGCGATCGAGCACACGACCGCGATCGCGTCCGAGCTGTTCGACACCGACGACCTGCAGCGCGGCATGGAGTCGTTCCTGACCGACGGTCCGGGCAAGGCGACCTTCGAGGGTCGCTAGAGCTGGTCCCGCCCGCGGCGTGCACGAGATGCGGCGGCGGTCCGCGTCCCGAACACTGGTGCCATGCCCTCCCCCCGCAGTCTCGTCACCGGTGCCACGGGATATGTCGGGGGCCGCCTCGTGCCGCAGCTGCTCGAGGCCGGGCACACCGTCCGCGTCATGGTGCGTGACGAGCGCAAGGCCCGCGCCCACGAGTGGTCGCACGACGTCGAGGTCGCGGTCGGCGACGGCACGAGCGACGCCGACGTGCGCGCCGCGATGCAGGACGTCGACGTCCTCTACTACCTGCTGCACTCGATCGGCACGGGCGACGACTTCGGCGCGACCGAGCGCGACATGGCCGAGCGGTTCGCAGGCGCCGCCAAGGACGCCGGCGTCAGCCGCATCATCTACCTCGGCGGGATGATCCCGGAGGACGAGGAGCTGTCCGAGCACCTCAGCTCGCGCGGGGAGGTGGGCGACGTCCTGCTCGCCTCGGGCGTGCCGACGACCGTCCTGCAGGCCGGCGTCGTGATCGGTTCGGGCTCGGCATCGTTCGAGATGCTGCGCTACCTCACCGAGCGGCTGCCCGTCATGGTCACGCCGAAGTGGGTCGACACCCGCATCCAGCCGATCGCGATCCGCGACGTGCTGCGCTACCTCGTCGGCTCGGCCGACATGCCGTCCGACGTCAGCCGGCGCTTCGACATCGGCGGCCCCGAGGTGCTGACGTACCTCGACCTGATGCAGCGGTTCGCGGCGATCTCCGGCCTTCCCAAGCGTCGGGTGATGCGGGTCCCGCTGCTGTCGCCCGGCCTGTCGAGCCACTGGATCAGGCTCATCACGCCCGTCCCGGCGAGCCTGGCCCGTCCCCTCGTGGAGTCCTTGCGCAACACCGTCGTGGCCGGCGACACCGACATCACGCAGTACGTCCCCGACCCGCCCGACGGCCTGATCGACTTCGACCGCTCGGTCGAGCTGGCGCTGACCAAGATCCAAGATCTCGACGTCCCCACCAGCTGGTCGTCCGCGGCGACGGCCGGTGCCCCGGCCGAGGGGTTGCCGACCGATCCCGACTGGGCCGGCGGATCGCTCTACAAGGACGAGCGCACGCGCGAGGTCGACGCGAGCCCCGAGTCACTCTGGACCGTCATCGAGGGCATCGGCGGCCGCAACGGCTGGTACTCCTGGTCGCTGGCCTGGTGGGTGCGTGGCGTGCTCGATCGGATCGTCGGCGGGCCGGGCCTGCGGCGAGGCCGGCGCAACCCCCGCGACCTCGTCGTCGGGGACGTCGTCGACTTCTGGCGGGTCGAGGAGACCGACGACTCGACGTTCCTGCGCCTTCGGGCCGAGATGCGTCTGCCGGGCCTGGCCTGGCTCGAGATGCAGGTCGGCTCCACCGACGGGGGCACCACGACGTTCCACCACCGGGCGCTGTTCGCGCCCAAGGGCCTGCTCGGCCAGCTGTACTGGTGGTCGATCTACCCGTTCCACGGCATCGTGTTCGGTGGCATGCAGCGCAACATCGCGCGCGCCGCCGAGGCGCTCGAGGCAGGGAAGGACTGAGCATGCCCGGTACGAGCGCTGAGCAGGCACGGCACAGCGACCTGCTCAAGCACGGCGCGCGGGTGGGCCTGGTGGCGTACGGCGTCGTGCACCTGATCGTCGCCGGCATCGCCCTGCAGATCGCATGGTCCGGCGGCGGGGACGCCAGCAGCGGCGGGGCCTTGAAGACCCTGGCCGAGCAGCCGTTCGGACGCTCGATGCTGTGGGTCACTGCCGTCGGCCTGGTCGCGCTGGCCCTGTGGCAGCTCGGCACCGCGATCTGGGGGTACGCGAGCGAGGACGGCGCCAAGCGGTTGCGCAAGCGCGCCGGAGCGGCCGGACGCGTCGTCGTCTACGTCGCGCTCGCCGTCTCGGCGACGAAGATCGCCAGCGGATCCGGGGGCGGCGGAGGGGGCGACTCGCAGGAGGAAGGTCTCACGGCCGACCTCCTCGGCGCTCCCGCCGGACGCACGTTGGTCGCCGTGCTCGCGATCGCGGTGATCGCCGTCGGCGTGCGCCAGGTGCACCGCGGCGTGACCGACTCGTTCACCCACGACCTCGAGGCTCCCGCCACCAGCGGCGACTCAGGCTCGGCCGTCATCGTGCTGGGCCGGGTCGGCTACGTCGCGAAGGGCGTCGCGATCGGTGTGGTCGGCATCCTGTTCGGCTGGGCCGCGCTGGCGTACGACCCCGAGAAGGCCGGGGGCCTCGACGACGCGCTCCGCACCGTCCGCGACCAGCCGTTCGGGCCGTACCTGCTGAGCGCGGTCGCCCTGGGGCTCGCCGCCTTCGGGCTGTTCTGCTTCGCGTGGGCCAAGAACCCCCGCACGCGCTGACCCCCCTCGCGATGTGTGGCGCCCACG